>CAZNXD010000084.1:0-7069 GCA_964576935.1 uncultured Pirellulales bacterium
TTCCGGGACCTCGAGCCACCTCTATTCGGTTGATGTCTCCGAGCATCGGCAGGTCTCGCTCGCTAATTGCTCCGTAGTGTGCTCTGTCGTTCATGACTCGTCCGTTGACCAGCAGCAGATACTTGTCGTCGCGGTCTGACATCGTACCCCTGAGTCCGAGATGCCGAGCTTCCCAGACCTGGACCTCCATCTGCAAGTTGGGGACGTATATGTCCATCAGCTCATCTACGCTTCTGGCGCCGCTGTTTTCAATATCCTCCTTGGTGATGACGGTCATTGCCGCCGGCGTGAGTTTCTTGCTGGTTTTGGTGAGGGTGGCTGTAGGTTGTATCTCAATTTCCATCAGCTCTTCGATAGATAAATCCAGTATAGCATCTTCGGATTGTTCCAAATCATCGATTGGAACTGTAGCCGATGCAGCAGTAGGGATGAACAGGACGAATAATCCGGCGATGACCCAAAGTATATAGCTTTTATGAAACAATCTAAATTGAGACCGCATATTGCACAATTTCCTTCCCTTTTGCTACCCCGAAAATTTTCTCCACGTTTTATTAACTCGTTATCAAACCGAGCCTTGGCTTTGCACAGAAAGCCTTTAAAGCTCTGTAGCAGTATCGGCAGTTAATATGCCCGAAAAAACATGATTTCGGGTTAATTGGCGGTTATCGGCTTATATAAAAGAAGAGAAATGAGGTTAGTATGTCCCGGGTCCCATAAAGGCCAGCGATAACCCGAAACGAAGCAAAGATGCCTTTATGGATTGTTGATAAAGTCCCAATTTGTTGTTGCGAGCGGTTAACGTTACTGAGACTGTTTTAGGACGTTAAAAGAGAATACAGAATAAGGCAACCACGGATTAAATCTTAGCCACAGAGCACTCAGAGGCTGAGTAATTCCTAAATCCTAAACAAATTCAAAGCACTAAAACGACAATCTCCTAAACCACGGATTAGCACGGATTTTAATTAACCACAAATGAACACGAATTAATCCGCCTTCGGCGGATAGACACTAATTTATTTAACCACGGATTCCTTCGACTATGCTCAGGACAGGTAACACGGATTTGGGTTCGTATTGGGTCGTGCGTATTGCGTATCGCGCGAAAAATGAGCCACGGAGAACGCATCCAGTCTTCTTTATACGACAACTTCGCCGCGACAAGGAGGCCTCAGAGATTTATTTAACCACGGATTAAATTTTAGCCACAGATTTCACAGATTACTCAGATTTAGCTTTGACGTGGTTGTCAGCGACAACCGGTGTGCTCTTCGTCTCCAAATTTTCTGCAAGCAAGCTTGCTCAGATTTATCGACTCGACCACGGCCGCTTTGCGGCCATGCGCCAAAGCTTCAATGGTTATAACTCACCATCAAGGGCATGAAGGGTTCTAGTCTTTTCGATTAGTCGAAAAGACTACGAGCTTGTTATGTTTCGAGGGTTGGGGGTTGCAGGGCTCTGGAGGCGGGCTTTTTTTTAATCGTTGATTGCGCAGATTAAAGCGGGATTTATATTGCGAGATACGAGCAACGAGCGACGGAGTTTCGGCCTTGCCTAAACCCTCCTTGTCTTTGGCGACGATCAAGATGATAATAATACCAACAGGCGGAATTACGCATCTTTGACCCGAAAAACAACCGTCACGGCGGCGCTGTCAATAAGAGGGAATGCGTGTTATCTGGAAGCAAGACCCGAAAGCGGGTTTATCTGAAAACCATATAAACAGTAATTTTGTTGCGAAAGAACGGAGTACAGAAAGGAGTTACAATAATGAGGACGGAATCGTGGCGTATATGGTTTTTCATTTTTTTGGGAGTTGTTGTTTGTCTCAATGGCTGTAGCAAGCAAGATGAAAAGGAAATAGATATTTTGGTGCAGCAGTTGAGGGAAGAAGGGGAAAAATCGGTTCAAGCCCACATTTCCCTTGTAGAAATCGGTTCGATCGCAGTCCCTCCATTATGCCGTGCTCTCGATGGCATGGGTGGTTTGTTAGTAGAAACTAAAGAAGATGCTGTTTTTCTATTTGGTATCGCAACTACGCTGGGGAAAATTTCTGAAAGAAATCCCGAGACAATGGAAGAATCCATACCTTGTTTATTGCGTGCAGCAAGAAAAACAAACAATAAGAAAGCCAAAACCTTTATTGTAGGCTCCATTAGCACTCTATTTGGCCCTTCTTCGGTTCCATATATCATATCCTTCCTTGAGTCAGAAATGGAAAGCCCTCCCAAAACTGATCCAGGTGGGACTATTACTCAAGGACTAGTTTCAGCTGTTTTCATATATATGGCGGAAGCGGACTCAGGATACGTAGATCCAATTATTGATGGTCTTCGATCACGTCTTAAGACTGCTGAGGGCGAGTTCAAAAAAATCGTTGTTTTCCAACTTGCAAATCTTGCTCCTGACTCAAGAAGAGTTGTCCAAATTCTGGAGGAAGAACTTGCTTCCGAAACTAACCCTGAATTGCGTCAACAGATACAGATTGCTCTGGATTTTGCGAAGAGGAAGAGTAAGTAATCAAGACTGTGGAACGTCTGCACAATGCTTTGCTTGACCTGACCATTGTTCTGCTTTTGCTCCATAGTGGTGGGTGAGTTTGGTCGTTCGGCGGATTTGGAAGAGGCGCGGGAGATAGCGGAGCGGGGGGAAATGAAAAGATGGCTGTGCGATTATCAATTAGAGGCGGGGCGGCTTTGCGCAGCGCAAGGGCAAGGGAAAAAGAAGGGCGTGCGGGAGCACTATGCCAAGGCGGCGTAGCTTGTCGAGAAATGCGGATATCACAGGAGGGATGGGGAGGTGGAGGAGTTGCGATTGAATATTTAATATTGGCGATTGACGATTTAACGGCAAGCTCCATTCGACCCGAGTTCATGGCCGAGGGCAGGACAGGTTTGGGGGTAGGGGAACTGAATTTAGAATATCGAATACAGAATTTAAAATGTAGAAGTGGACGGCGTACGTCGGGTGGTTTAATGTGTGTAAAAAATGGTGGGCAGCCGTGCCGGCTTACAGGTAATAAAGTGATTGGCTGACACCTTTTTCGAACAAAGGTTACCTGCAAGCCGAGCGCACGGCTGCCCTGGCTATAAATTTCCCTACGGGGGTTGGAGGGGCAAAAATAGGAACACAGCTTACAGATCCCCGTCCTGCATTACCCCGAGGACGTCTATTAACTTATGAAAAATATCTATCTAATCAATCCGACAATCCTTTCTGTCTATAACTATTTATGATTTCGCCCGCTGCCGTATTTTTTTCTTCGTAGGGTAAACATAGCCCCTAATCCAAGCAATATAACGGTAGCCGGTTCCGGTACCTCTGGGACCGGCAACTGGTCAGGCTGGTCGGGCACTTCCAGGTCTTCTTCTTCATCAAGTTGGCTCAGTCCATGGCGTTTGTGCGGTCTTTTTCTGCCTGAACCGCCGCCGTGGGCAATGATGTCACCTGCACTTCGCCTGAGTCCTCCTCCGGGTCTGCTGAACAGCGCGTCGGCGGCAGCCATCGAATCGTATTGAATACGCTCAAAGACAGCTATAACGATTTTAGGCGAGTCGATGTAAGCTGATGTGGTACTTGCGGTTGGTTCAACCACGTCGCCGAGCCAGCAAATGAATTGATATCCCGGCTGAGGCACGGCCCGCAGAGTAATGTTTGTGTCGCGGTCGACTTTATGCACGCCGATTCCCGGTTCAATGCTGCCGCCATCAACAGGACTTTGCTGAAGCATCAGTGCCAATTGGGCTGCCTTGCAGTATTGTGCCCCCGCTAAACACAGCAGGCCAAACACGAGCCATAATGCAGCACCGGTCTTGACAGTATTTAGACTGTCTTCTTTCACCTTATCCCGCCCCCGCGGAAAATATAGCCAATAAAAAGGTTACTTAACAATACTTACTGATTACTTTTACTTTGCTTCTTTGCGTCGTCTCAGGAGCATCGCACCGCCTGCGCCCAACAGAGCTATCATGCTCGGCTCAGGAACATCAGGCACATCGATGCCCTCTGGTCCTTTGATTTCAAAGTCACCCTTGACCGGTCCCTGGTCGCTACTGAATACCAACATCCAGGAATGCTCGCTGGTTTGGATGTAGCCATAACCGCCTCCACCATCTGCCCACTTCCAGACGCCTTTGGACTCACTGCTGTCGAGATAGTAATTAGACGGTTGTATGCCGCCGTCTTCTCTGTCTTCGCAGCCGAGGCCCGAGGTGTTGTCTTCAGTTAGGCCGAAGAGCGCGAAGTGCGCCACGTCACTTGAAATCAAGTCGTTGAATATCTGGTAGACGTAGACATACTGGCCGTCACCAGGTGCTGAGAATCCCAACCCCGCCCAGGCGGTCTCATACTCAGCTTGGCTTTCATAGACCCGATAATTGATGTAGCCATGGAGATCGCCGACATTGTAATCTACGCTGCCGTCACTGAGCAGCGCCAAGGCGCTCTGTGCAGTAAGCAAAATAAGCACCGCCATCAAAGTAAAAAATATTGCCCTCTTAACCCTCATAATCACCTTCCTTTCGATGGTTGTTCTTTGCGGGAACAGCCCGCACGTCATTATTTTTTCAGTTCTCCTTAATCACAGCAGCGTCAATCCCTTGACTCTTCAACAAAACCAAAAAACCCGTAGAGTTTATTTTCGTTTTCTTCGTATTAAGCCGAACAGAGAGCCGAGACCCAACATCACCAGCGTCGCTGGTTCGGGCACCGGGGAATAAAGCTCGTCGCTTGCAGAAGCCTGATCGCCTAAATAGGTTCCAACTACTGAGGCCGCCGTTGATGTGTAATCATCGTTGCTTACAAACCAAAGCAGCGCAGAGTTCTCTCCGTAGTCGATGGCACTTCCAAACACCGCGTCGACACTCTGTGGAGGCGCACCAATAGGCAACCAGAGTGCCGGCTCAACGCCGCCACTCTCGTAACCAATCTCATAGAAGGTTGCATCTTCCAGAACAGAGATGGAGAAGAAGCTCAAGCTAAAGATCGATTTGCCCGTAATCTGGTAGGTGTAGAGATAATTACCTTCATAGTCTCCAGAAGTGTACTTCCAGACGTAGCTGTCCACCTCGGCCAACATCGTTGTCAGACTGTAGAATTCAACGTTGTCGAGGTTTGCCTGGAGTGTTTTGCTCCCCGCCGGTGGGGATGTCGGCGCAGCGTGTACGCTTGACAGCAGAGACACTGCTGTAAGCGCAATAGACAGAAATATTAATTGTCTTTTGACCTTCATCTTTCACCTTCAATCACTGGTTAAAACCCAAAAAACCCGTTCGAAAGCCACTTAAACCCTTTTTCAAAACCCTGCGTCCGTTTTGCGCGCAGGGATTCAGCGCACGTATTCTGGTGAGTTTTCAGACCCCGTATGAGCTTTCTACCCCCAGCTTTGACAGTTTCGCTATTGCGAAACCTTATTTGGCTGTAATTTTAGTCAACAACACAGCCAGCATCTCAAAACTCTCACTCCCCCAATTTCAGAAAGGTTCTGCACCGCGGCCAAAATAACGGCGCAGAAAAAAAACGACCAAAAACAATATAACTAAAGATTTACTACTGTGAGTTTTCTCTCAGCCCCCAAGCTGATGATGGTATTAGACCATATTTAGGCCGCGATGTCAAGAACTTTTTTAGAAATTCTGCCTGTCTTAAAAGGTGGAAAAGGCAGAGTACTGAAGGACCGGTAATAAATGAAAAGAATACAGAAGACAGTATAAATTATTCAGAACGGGGATTCTTATACAGGTAGAATCCGGCGTGTCACCGTGCACTAAAGGAGCGGTCTGATTATTGTTTGCCTTTGCGGATAGGTTTTTCCTGCACGAACCGGCTGATGTTGCGGACGGCCTGTCGGAGTCGCTGCTCGTTTTCGACCAGCGCTATTCGCATGTATCCTTCGCCGTTTTCACCGAAGGCCCGGCCCGGCGCGATAGCGACTTCTGCGTGGTCCATAAGGTCCATAGCGTAGTCTATAGTCCCCTTGCCTCTTAAGTGCTCATCCGGTACACGTACCCAGACAAACATGGTAGCGCGTGGTTTTTCGACCTGCCAGCCGATGCGAGTCAGGCCGTCGCAGACAACGTCGCGCCGTGAACGATAGCGTTCGTTTTGCTCAGGGATGAATTCGTCGCAGTGGCGAAGCGCAATGATACCGGCAATCTGCAGGGCCTGGAATATGCCGTAATCGTAGTATCCTTTTATCGTGGCAAGGTGCTCAATCATATCTTTATTTCCCGCCGCAAAGCCGATGCGAAAGCCGGCCATGTTGTAGGGTTTGCTTAGAGTGATGAACTCAACGCCGACGTCTTTTGCGCCTTTGACAGACAAAAAGCTCGGCGCTTTGTAGCCGTTGAAGCAGGTTTCGCCGTAAGCGAAATCGTGTATTACCGCAACTCCGAATCGCCTGGCCAAATCGACTACCGGCTCGAAGAAGCCTTCGTCGACGGTCATGGCGGTCGGATTGTGCGGATAATTCAGAATGAGCAGCTTGGGCTTGGGATAGAGGTGTTCCATTACGCCGGCAATGTTGCTGATGAAATTTTCGTCGTTGCCCAAAGGAACGCTGATGACATTGCCTCCGGCAAGCGCGACCGCGTAGTTGTGGATGGGAAAGGCCGGATCGGGGACAATAGCGGTGTCACCAGGCCCCATCATTGCCAGGCACATATGGCTGAAACCTTCCTTCGAGCCCAGACAGGCCAGCACCTCGGTTTCGGGGTCGAGCTGGACGTTCCAGAGCTTGGCATATTTTTTGGCGATTTCACCGCGGAGGTTCTTTATACCCCGTGATGCGCTGTAGCGATGGTTGCGCGGGTCTTTTGCAGCTTCGCAGAGCTTATCAATCACAATCTGAGGTGCGCCGTCGGAAGGATTGCCCATGCCCAAATCGATAATGTCGGCGCCGGCCTGGCGTTTTGCGAGCTTTAGCGCGTTCAAGCGTCCGAATAAATAAGGCGGCAATCTTTTAATGCGTTGTGCAGGTTGTATTTTAAATTCAGCCATAGTCCGGTTTTCCAAACTGTGTAAGTTATTACAGAATCATCGGCCAGTTTACATAGTGTACATTATTTTT
>CAZNXD010000085.1:0-7054 GCA_964576935.1 uncultured Pirellulales bacterium
GGTCGAGATGCCCCGGGCCCTTCTTTTTTGGCCTCGGAGGCCTTTTTCCCCTGCAATAAGTGCGCCGCAGCATTGCATACTCTTTCAGGCGTAATTGACTCCATACAAAGATGCTCTCTCTGTTGACATTTGGGCTTCAGGCACGGTACGCACGGTGCTCTGCCGATTATCTGCACCTCATTCTCATGGCCGGTCTGCGTCCAGGCAGGGTCATTCGGCCCAAAGAGGGTAATGGCTTTCTTGCCGAACGCTATAGCTATGTGTCGAGGTCCGGTGTCATTACATATTGCAAGGTCAGCCAAACTGAAAAGTACTTTTAATTCACCTAAGCTCAGCGACCGCTCAGCAAGGTTTACCAGCTCATGCTTTGCGTAACCGCATATTTGAGTAGCGATTTTACGCTCGGCTTCGGCCGGGGCGACTGAGATAAGAACCTTTGCATTATAGTTATCAATCAGCCAATCAGCTGTTTCAGCGAACCTTTCACTTGGCCAACATTTGCTTAGGCCGAACGCGCCTCCCGGCACCAGCACAATCAGTGGACCCGGCGAATCAACAACATCCGACAGCTTAGCCTTTAGCCCGGCGTAGTCATTCGTGGCAACCACCAACTCCAATGTCCTGTTGCTGGCCTCTGCGCCCAGCCATGACGCAATCGCAAGATAATAATCTATCATTGAAATCGGCATGAACTTGCCGTTGATATCTTTTGGGGGGTGAAGCTCTTCTGTCAGCAGTGTCCCACGACCGTCACGACTGTAGCCGACGCGGCTCTTAATACCCGCTAAAAATACAGTCAGGGCAGAGGCGAACGAATTCTTAAATAAAATTGCCTGGTCGAATTCTTGATTCTTAAGTTTTTTAGACAGCTCGAAGATGTTCTCATCCTTTGACTCTATCCACTCGTCACAAAAACTGCATGGGCTGAGCACCTCTTTGGCGACCGCATTGCCCAGGTATGTGATTTTTGCCTCAGGAAAATGTTTTCTGATAGCACGCAGCGCCGGAGTACAGAGAATCGCGTCTCCCATTGGCGATGGCAGCCAAACTAATAGATTCTGCTTATCCATTGGTCTTGAAGAATGTGTGGTGAAATCCAAAAGGCTATTTCTGGCTGTGCATTCTAAAGAAAGTCAGGGCCATTATCTGAAAAACCACAGCGAATCCTAACGATATGAGAACCGATTCAACCTGGCGCGTTGGGCTCATCAGCAGCCACACAGCTATAACCAGACAGAATAATACCACGGTTTGCACAATTCCCGCCATCAGCCGCATCATCGAGAATTCGCCGAACATTTCCTGTCGCTGGTTCTTTTTAAGTTGTTCGAGAATTTCGCGAAGCAATTGCTCTGTAGGGCTTTCTTCGCCAAGCCACTCAGGCAAAGTCCCTTCTTCAAACTCCTGCGCGGGAGGCAAATCCGATGTTAAAGTTGCCTGCTTATGATTGATATCTTGTTTCTGCTTTAATTCTGGTTCCATCGCCTCGATGTTCCTGTCGTGTTTTTTAATAATATTTACTACTTCTTTCATATTCACTGCCTTATAGTCCGGCTCAATTTGTCTTGGCTCGGTTTTTATAGAATGTTTAGCATCATCTATTAGTATCGTTTTGCACCCAGCCGTAAGGCCGGCGTGTATATCACGCTGACTGTTGCCTACCACCCATGAATCGCTAAGGTCTATATCCAGTTCTTCCGCCGCGGCCAATAGCATGCCCGGCTTTGGTTTTCGCCAGTCACTTTCCTTTCTGTATTTGGGAATCGAGCCGTCAGGATGGAAAGGGCAGTAGTATATTTTGTCGATTTTCACGCCGTCATGTGCAAGCAATTCTTCCAGCCGCTCATGTATTTCGCCAAGAGCTTTCTCACTTACGATGCCTCGTGCGACAGCCGACTGGTTCGAGACGACGATTAGCTTATATCCCATCTGTCTCAACTTCGACAGTGATTTGCCGATACCGTCGAGCAGTTTAACTTGGTCGGGGTCGCTGATATAGCCGGGGTCCTCAATCAGCGTGTCATCCCTGTCTAAAAATACCGCTTTATTTGTCATGGTTATTAATTGCTTTTATTTTCTCAATCGTTGCGGTCGAACTTTTACCGTCAACCAATGGTGCCAATACCACCTTACCGCCAATCGACTCAACAAATTCCCGCCCCACGACGCCTTTGTCCTCCCAGTCCTTGCCTTTGACGAGCACATCAGGTCTTAACTGCTCTATCAGTTTAAGCGGGTCGGGCTCGTCAAAGATTACAATGTAATCGACCGTTTCCAGGGCGGCTAAAACCGCGGCCCGGTCGTTTTGATTGTTGATTGGTCGCTCGGGGCCTTTAATCTGTTTTACCGATTTGTCACTATTGAGGCCCAGCACAACTATTTCACCCTGAGCCTTGCAGAACTTCAAAAACTCGATATGTCCCCTGTGAAGCACGTCAAAGCAGCCGTTGGTAAAGACAATTTTTTCTTTTTGCCGGCGGTGCCATTGCAGTTCTGTAATTAGCGAATCCAACGTACGAACTTTCCCGCCTTTGCCTCGGTTTTCTGCGACTATTTCGTTGATTATCTCTTCAATTGTTACCGTAGCCGTGCCAAATTTCTCAACCTCAATGCCACCTGTAATATTAGATAACTGCACCGACGTAGCATAATCACAACCTGCCGCAAGAGAGATTGCCAGTGTTGCCAGAACCATATCACCAGCGCCGGTGACATCATAAACATTACGAGGCCGCGTCGGTACAAGCTCGCTCGTATCAGCGGTGTGCAAATATGCTCCCTGCTTGTCAAGTGTAATTACGACAGCATCGAGTTTCAGTTCCTGTAAGAGCCTCTGTGCCGCTCGTGCGACATCGACCTCATCCTTTAGTTCGAATCCAACTTTGGTTGAGGTCTCTTTACGATTAGGTGTAATTATTGTTGCTGAAGTGTATTTCGAGTAGTTGTTGATGGGCGCCGGGTCAACAAGAACCCGTTTACCTGCTTGTTTAGCCAGCTTAATCATCTGCCGGCAGATACTCTCGCTAAGCAGGCCCTTGTCGTAGTCCTGCAGACATACGATATCAGTCGCCTCAAGGTTCTCTTCGTAGGTCCTTAAAATCTGCTCACAAAGTTGCGCCGACAACGGCTCGGAGCATTCCTTATCCATTCTTATTAACTGCTGCGGATGTCTATGCTGAGCCAGACCCACTAATCGATTCTTAGTAGTAGTAGGCTTATCTTCGGTTTCGATAAGACAATTCACTTGTGCTCCGGCCTCGACAAGCATTTCTTTGATTTTCTTACCTTCTTCGTCGCGACCAATGACGCCGATGCATAGAGGCGCCGCTCCCAGAGCTGCCAGGTTCGTTGCCACCGACCCGGCTCCGCCGCAACTATACTCGGTCTTCTGGACTTTCAGCACCGGCACAGGAGCTTCCGGGCTTATACGAAGCGCATCGCCGTAAACGTACACGTCCAGCATAAAATCGCCAACCAGCAGAATACGTGGCTGGCCGAGATTCGTAACCGTTTTTAGCAGTTTTTCATACATTCGTTTTGCCTGAAGCAGCCTTGTCAATCAAACCCAGTATTATATCTTCTTCTTCGATAAATTCCAGTTCTACTGTTAGATATGCAAAATGCGGCTTGTCCTGGTCACTTAGAAGCCCGCTGCTTTTTATCCAGTCTTTCTCTGTAGTCAGAACCAGTTCCGCATTGGCATTGTGGGCTAATTTGCTAATTTGGGAAATATCACTGCCGGTATAATGATAGTGGTCGGAATAAATTTTACGTCCAACAAGATTGACCCCAAGCTCCTCAAGCGTTCTGAAAAAAGCCTCTGGATTGCCTATTCCGCAATAAGCAAACACCTTTTTCTCACGCACTTTTTCAAGTGACGTTTCGCCACCGGCGGCTGTATTCAAAGATGCACATCGATGAACAGCGGAGGCGATTGGCATATCGACCTTATATTTTCGTATGGTTTGCTTTATTTGTTCTGTCTTTTCCGGTGTTGTTTGGTTCGCTCTTGTAATAACAACTGCGTCGGCTCGGCTGATTTGCCTGACCGGCTCACGCAAAAGACCAGCCGGTAGCAATCGACCAAATCCGAAAGGCTCGGTCGCATCAATAGTCACTATATCCAAATCTCTCGCTAATCTGCGATGCTGAAAACCATCATCCAGCACAAGAACATTTGCGCCTTGAGCGATTGATTCTTTAGCTCCTGCAACTCGGTCAGGATTTACCATCACAGGTATTTGCCGACAGGTATGTGCCAGCAGAGTTGCTTCGTCACTGATTCCTTCGTTTGATTTGTATCCGCGAGTCAATATGGCAGGCTTATATTTACCGGCTAAATGCTTTACCAGCCAGGCCACCAGCGGTGTCTTACCAGTCCCACCTGCAGTAATATTTCCGACACTAATCACCGCTGCGTTAACATGATGCACTTTCAGCCATCCAGCCGAGTATAAAAAGTTGCGCAGCTTTATTAGCAGAGAATAGACAAACGACGGGATTAGCAGAAGTACCCGCAGTAAACAAATCCGCAGATTTTGGTTCTGTCCGGACATTAGTCTGTGTAAAGCTTCTTTGTTCAACACAGACCTCTTTGATTTAACCTTTAATTTTCTCAATTATGGCGTCAGCCATTTCGCTTGTGCCCACGGCTGTCGGGTCATTACGGTCGGGTTTCATATCGTAGGTCACACTCTTACCCTCAGCTATTACCGCTGCAACGGCATTTTCCAGCTTGTCGGCCTCGGCCATCATTCCAAGATGCCGCAGCATAAGAACTCCGCTGAGTATCAGCGCCGTTGGATTGACCTTATTTTGCCCCTTATATTTCGGGGCGCTGCCATGCGTCGCTTCGAATATAGCGCCTTTTTCGCCGATATTGGCGCCCGGTGCAACGCCAAGTCCGCCTACTAAGCCGGCGCATAAGTCGCTCAGTATATCACCATAAAGATTCGGCAGCACAATGACGTCATACAGCTCCGGCTTCTGTATAAGCTGCATGCACATATTATCAACGATGCGGTCCTCAAATTCAATGTCACTGTAGTCTTTAGCGACAGAGCGGCTTACTTCCAGCCACAAACCATCCGAGTATTTCATAATATTGGCTTTGTGAACGCTGGTCACTTTCTTGCGTCCCAACTTCCGGGCATAGTCAAAAGCAAAACGCACAATTCGCTCGGTTGCGTGAACCGAGATTGGTTTTATCGTGACGCCGGAGTCTTCTCGAATCTTCTTTTCTCGTTTGCTGTTTATCCAGTTGATAAGTTCACAAGTTTCATCTTTACCTTTTTCGAACTCGATACCGG
This sequence comes from uncultured Pirellulales bacterium, assembly GCA_964576935.1. GTDB lineage: Bacteria > Planctomycetota > Phycisphaerae > Sedimentisphaerales > Anaerobacaceae > CAYMOE01. Next base: position 5,310 of record CAZNXD010000085.1, read on the forward strand.
CATAGCAATCCTCTGTATTCTCACGGACAATTACCAGGTCAATATTGGTATATCTGCTGCGTACACCCTCATAGCTTTTACAAGGCCGTAAACATGCGTATAAATCCAGGCTTTGTCGCAGGTGGACATTTATACTTCTAAAGCCCGTCCCCACCGGTGTAGTAATAGGAGCTTTCAATGCCACGCCGTTTTTCTTTATAGATTCGACCGTAGCTTCCGGCAGGGGGGTTCCCTCTCTTTCCATCACATCTGTGCCGGCCTCGGCTGTTTCCCAGTTGATTCCTGCTCCTGTGGCGTCAATACACCTGCGTGCAGCTTCTGCGATTTCCGGGCCGATACCGTCGCCGGTCACCAATGTTACATTAGTCATTTATAATTCTCCAAAACACGGTAAAGGCCGAATACTATTCACGCGGGGCTGTATTGTCAACATTGAAAGTGAGTATTTTGAGGCGAGCCGGTCAGGGCTTGGCTAAAATGATTATTTATTTTTTAAATCTGCTTTGGTTCCAGTCGGCATTGTCATTATGACGCAGGTTCCCTTATTCGGTTCGGATTTAATCTCCAACCTGACGCCGAGATAGTTTAGTCTCTCTTTAAGGTAAAACAGGCCAAAGCTACCCTTGTCCAATGTTGTTGTTGCTAAACCGGATGTATCAAATCCAACACCGTTGTCTTCAATTGTTACGCGAATGTTTTCTTCATACCCTTCAATACGAACAGTGATTTTGCTTGCCTGCGCGTATTTTACGGCATTAGTTACAGCTTCCTTGATTCCCTTAAACAGTGTCACCTTGATTCTGTTGTCAAGTGTCAGCTTGGGTTTATCTGCAATGAGTTCCCAATAGATCTGATTGGTTTGGGCAATATTTTTCTCCAGCCAGGATTGTGCCGCAGCCTCAAGCCCAATCTCATATAAAATAGGGTCGCTCAGTTCGAAGGTCAATGAGCGAATGTTATCGATTATCTGGTCTATAGTGTCGAGCTGTTTCTTAAGCGATTTATATATTGCGTTGTCCGACACTGATTGCATTAGTGTTTGAAGTTCAAGTTTTGCCAAAGTTAGTTTGGCACCTATATCATCGTGAATCCCTACCGCAATGCGGTGTCTTTCCTGCTCTTCAGCAAGTGCTAATTCTGATGCCAGGGATTTCAGTTGTTCCTGACGTCGAATAATCTCATCTTCTGCCTTCTTTCGTTCTGTAATGTCACGGACGAATTCAACTACCCCCGTAATCTTACCGGAAGCCGGGTCTTTGATGGGGTAACAAAACAAATCTATCCATTCTACGGCGGTGCCGGGAAACCCCGAGACAATTTCGTGCTCTGTCTGGCCTGTCTTCATACAGTGAATAGTCGGGCAGGGGTCACAGGGCTTATCGGAGTTGTGATAGCATTCATAGCATTTCTTGCCTTCCAGTGGGAGGTTTGTCGCATACCATTGATTCAGCACCTTATTGACGCGACGAACAGTTAAGTCCGTGTCCAGAACGCTTATTCCGTCCTGGATAGCATTGAAGACGCTCTCAAGAAAACTTTCACTGTCCTGCAAAGCCTCCCGGGCCTTTTTGTGCTCGGTAATATCCCTGACGAAAATAGCCAGTGATATGACTTTGCCTTTAGAATCAAAGACGGGATAGATATTAATGTCAAAATACCTGCCCTCACGCTCATCCTGGAAGCGAACAGGTTTACCGGTGCGAATCACTTCTTTCCCTTTAGCCTTCCTGGAGTCAGCAAGCTCA
>CAZNXD010000086.1:0-2274 GCA_964576935.1 uncultured Pirellulales bacterium
CCGGCCGCTACGATATTCTTTGCGATGTATCTTGCCATATAGCTTGCCGTCCGGTCCACTTTTGACGGGTCTTTTCCGCTGAACGCTCCGCCTCCGTGGCTGCCTCGTCCGCCGTACGTATCGACGATAATCTTTCGACCCGTCAGGCCGCAGTCGCCATGCGGCCCGCCGACAACGAACCGTCCCGTCGGATTGATATGGTAGATAGTATCTTTATCAATGAGCCTTTTCGGTATTACTGGCAGTATCACATTTTCGATAATTTGCTTTCTCAGAGTACCATATCGAACTGAAGGGTCGTGCTGAGTCGATATGATAACGGTATGTATTCGCTTAGGCTTACCGTTATGGTATTCGACGGTAACCTGGCTCTTCCCATCAGGCCGAAGCCACGGCAGCTTCTTATTCTGCCGAACCTTCTCCAGCCTCAGCGTCAGCGCATGGGCCAGTTCAATCGGCATCGGCATCAGCACCGGCGTCTCCTTACATGCAAACCCAAACATCAAGCCCTGATCACCGGCTCCTTGCTCTTTGTGGAGACCCCGGCCTTTTGTGACGCCTTGGGAGATGTCGGGACTCTGCTTGTCGAGGTGGACCATGACGGCGCAGTGTTCGTAATCGAAACCCATGGCGGCGTCGGTGTAGCCGATTTTCTTTATAGTGTCGCGGACGATAGTTGGTACGTCCACGATGGCTTTAGAGGTTATTTCGCCGGCGACGATTACGACGCCGGTGGTTACCATTGTTTCGCAGGCGACTCGGCTTTTGGGGTCCTGGGCGAGCATGGCGTCAAGGATGGCGTCGGAGATGCCGTCGGCGACTTTGTCAGGATGGCCCATGGTGACCGATTCGCTTGTAAAAAGACAGGTGTCGGAATCGCAGTTCGGGTTTTGTGATACTTTTGACGTTACCATTTAAATCAGCTCCTCAGGTTGATATATAGATTTCTCAAAAGAGCAAAATCATAGCAATAATTCGAGAGGTGGTCAAGGCAAAATGGCATGGCCTAAGGTGGTTTGGCTATTGCTCGTTGAGGCGCCAGTCGTAGGCTTTGTATCGGACATCGTAATTACCGGTTTCAAGGTAGTCGACGATGGCTTTAGAGAGGTAGCTTGATGCAAAGTTGAGGACGGCTCTTACGGCAGGGGGCTGGCTCTTAAACTTTTTGTCGATGCTGTATTTTTTTAGAAACTCTTTCCCGTACCAGGGTAAAGATGGTTCGAATACGACGGAGAGCAGGACACGGTTCCTGTCTCTGTCAATTCTGAATCCGCTGGTACTGCTGAGGAATCGTTTGGCCTGGTCGTTGAGCTGTTTGTCGAGTGATTGGCCGAGGTACGGCTCGTTGCGCAAGGGAGGGCTGTCTTTGCTGGCCATGGTTAGGGCAAGAAAGATGCGCGGGTCGTTGAATTGATTTCGGAAGAACCGTCTTTCAATCTCGGTGAGTGTGAATTCTTCGTCCATTACGATGAATTTGTAGCTGTTCCACTTCGGCGGGCCGACTTCGTATCTGGGTGGTATGTGGCGGATGCTGCTTGGCGGCCAGAGGAGTCTGTGGACGCGGGACGACTCTATGGGATAATTGTCGATGATTATGTCGAGCATTTTGAGGTTGTAGGTGTTAGTCCAGAAGGCGATTTTTTCGGTAGTGGTCCACTTTTCGTATACGGCTGGTTTTAGCTCGGCCAGCTCGTTGAAGAGGTCTCTTAGCTCGGATTTTTTTCGGCGTAAGCTGTTGTAATCGACCATACCTTCATCGTTGACGATTGTTTCAAAGATTGGCGCGAACTTCTCGTTGAAAACGTCTATAGATTTTGTCTCGACGGGAGACGGCGGCGGAGAAACCGGGGCGGTATTGGGCTCGGTGGTTTCGGATTCTGCGGGTGAGTTTAGTTCGATATCGTCCGGCTCGACAGGGTCGATGATTTCCGGTTCGACGAAATCCGGTTCGGCTTCGCTCACCACAGGCGGTTCGGTGATGATAATTGTGTCAGTGGCGGCTTCCGGCTGGGGTGTTGGGGCGGGGGTTGGGCCTTCCGGCTCACAGCCGAGGATTAGCAGGGCTGCAGTTAGTGTTAAAATAGATAATAGAATGTATTTCGGCATTTAGAATATCCGTCAAAGCACTACTCAGATATTATTAATTAAACCACTTAGATTACAAAATAAGGGTTATGAATGCAAATGCAAGTTTTTAGCTAATTGGTGGTTTGTAGGATATGAAGTGTTAGCCTTTTAGAACGGCGAGGGGGGTCATTTTGGCGACTTTTTCGG
>CAZNXD010000086.1:2284-7047 GCA_964576935.1 uncultured Pirellulales bacterium
CCAGCCGCATTCGGTAACGATTCGGACGACCTCTTCGATGTCTTTATAAGCGCCGGGGGCCTCTTCCTTGACCTTGCTTCTATTGGCGGTGATGAGCTTGATGCCTTTCATGCTCTGCTTGAATTCGTCGTCAGTGATTTGGCCGGGTGTGATTACTTTTCCTCTGCGACGTTTACCGAGCGCAGCGGTTCGGCTCATGACCCGGCCTGCTCCGTGATTTACCGAGCAGAGTGATTCGTCGGAGTTGCCTGTTCCGACCATTAAAAAGCTTGCAGTTCCCATCGAGCCGGGAGTAATTATTGGCTGGCCTGTTCCGGCGAAGACGGTGTTGGTCATTCGCTTTGGTCCGAAGGCGCGGGTTGCGCCTTTTCTGTGGACCCAGACTCGGCCTTGCGAATGGTCTTCGAGTTTGGCGATGTTGTGAGCGACGTCGTAAACAAGGTCAAGCTTAGTCGGGCCGAACATTCGATTGAAGCATCGGCGGACGAGCATGGCCATGATGTGACGGTTTGTGTAGGCGAAGTTCGCGGCGGCGGACATTGCTTTGATGTAACTGTCGGAGGCTTTTTGGTCGGCGGTAATATAGCTTAGCATTTTTCTTCGCTCGCTCATGCCGGGCAGTGACGCGGCGACGGACATGTAATGGTCGGCGATTTCGTATCCGAATCGGCGTGAGCCGGAATGAATCATTACGACGAGCTGGTTTTGTGACAGGCCGAATTGTTTGGCTAATTCGGTGTCGTAAACTTCTTTGACAAGCTGTATTTCGATAAAGTGATTTCCGCCTCCGAGAGTTCCGAGCTGGTTGGCTCCTTTTTCAATGGCTCTTTTGGGGACGGGGCCGAGTTCGGCGGGGAGGTTTCCGCTGTCTTCGATGTGTTGGATGTCTTTTTCGAATTCGTCTGGGTCGTAAGATTCCCATGCCCGGTGGTTGAGTCGGCGGGCAAGGGTTGGAGTTGCGCGGACGCCGTTATAGACGACTTCTTCGAGCGAAGTCGCATCGAGTGTGAGATTTTGTTTTCCTTCGCCGAGCGGAATATCTCTTGCGATAGAAGCGGCGATGGCATCGACGTCGATATCGCCCTTGGAGAAGGGCGTTGAGAGCAGTCGCATACCGCAGTTGATGTCGTATCCGACGGCGGCGGGCATAATTGCATTGTCGAGGCCGAGTACACAGCCGATAGGAACGCCAAAACCGACGTGGATGTCGGCGGTGGCGAGGACGCGTTTGGCCGGCGGTAGCGAGGCGGCATCGTAGAGCTGGCGGACGGCGTCGGGCTCGAGGTTGATTCGGTTAGAGGCGAAGATGTCGGCATCGACGACCATTGAGCCGGTGCGTCTCATATGGAATCGGCATGGGCCGGCAGGTTCGAGTTTTGGTACGGCCTCGGGCATCGAATCAGACTCCGTCGGGAACTTATCTCTAATTAGCTCTATATACGTATTATATGGATTTGGTGTGCCCGTAGGGCAGAAAAATATATCAACAGTTTAAAGTCCCGCGGGGATACAAAATCCGAAATCCGAATTTCTAAGCACTAAACAATCTCAAAAGTACGAAACTCAAATGTTCAAAACCTTAGCGTTTTGGATTTGAGGCTTTTGGTTATTTGAATTTGTTTAGGATTTCGTGCTTTGGATTTTGATTTTGCCCTACCGGATTGCCTTGTTAAGGACGGCTCGCCAAAAAAACAGGCCACAGGTTTTATCCGCCACGACTCGACTGAGCTCGTCGAAGTCAGGCGGATTTCTCTCGTAGCCCATTGTTAATCATCTCTCGTTTTGAACTCTACGTTATGGCTTTGCACTTTACATTTTTCGCCTCACGCTTCACTCCTCACGTTTCACGCACTATCCTCTTCGCCGACGAATCAACGCCAGCCCGCCAAAGCCAAGTAGAACAACCGTCCCCGGTTCGGGGATACAGCAGCACTCATCGGTGAACGTCCAGTCGTCGCCGAACTCGGTCTCCTTACACACGATTGTCTCCAGATTTGCCGATGCCCCAGCGGTCCAGCTCAGGGTTGCTGGATCGAGCGTTACGTCTGGGTTCGGTTGGTCCGCCATATCCCAACCCCAGATCAAATGCCCCAGTACGTGGATGATATTAGTTTCCCATGTGCATACTAGGTTGAGAGCTGCTTCCCACTCCACCGGTGCATTGCTAAAAGATCGTCTTGACCGATCTGCGAAAGTCAAGGTTTTTGTGTCCGCGTTCCAATAATTGTTTTCCCATTGGTCGTCGGTCCAATAGAAAGGCTCGTGGTCTTCCCATCCCCAGCCTGTGTTGGGATTCACCCACGGATCCACGTACCCGTCTGTGGGGGCCGTACCGCGTTCGCACGGATCGGTAGGAGGATCGGTAGTTGTGATAATCTGGATCCAGCGAAATTCCAACCCTGGTCGCAGCTCCATGTCCGGCGGGCAGGAGTCGAACGTAAAGCTAGCATCCAGATTGGCACCGCCCCATGTATCCGTGTCTTGACGTTCCCCGGTGTGCCCCGTCTTTCCGAAGCCATAACGAACCTCGTAGTCGGACCAACTGATGTTGCCGAGTGTGTGGTCACCGCACTTGACCGGGACAGCCAAAGCCGCAATCGAAAATCTCAGGCTGATTGCCACGCAGGCAAACAAAACACGGTATCTGATTTTCATCATTTTCTATTCTCCTAAAATGCAGAAACCCTTCTGCGTCTTTGTGTTTGGTTGCACCCTGACCGCGCAGACGTAAGGCGGTGGGTGCGTATTTAAGGCAATTTGAGAATGGTCATAGCTACCTCCTTTCCGCCACTTTTGTCTGCGGCAGGTAAAAGGCGCATAAATCTGTCATAGAAAGGACCGGCCTCTTCTTATGTTTTGTTGAGTTGGTCGGTTTTCCTCTGTAGAAGGAATTTTACCAGATATTGACGGGGTTGTAAAGTTTTTTTTTCGATTTTTCCAGGTTTTCCAGCGATGCCCCCGGCCACCCCCGACTACGCCATTCGAGGGCAGGCAGGGGCCGGCAGGTTCGAGTTTTGGTACCGGTTCGGGCATAATTTTCCTTATCTTAAGGCTATTATAGCAGCAATATTATTCTTGTGGGGCAAAAGCCGCTAAAGCCGATAAAATCAAAAGGTTAAGTGCAGCAGCGTGGTGGCCGAATTAGCTTGACAGGGCCTATTTTAGAGGTTAATCTGGGCGAAATAACAGCGTGCGTAAGAGCAATAATAAAGTTTATCCTGTGGTAATTGGGGCGATATGAAAAGACGTTCAGCAGTATTGCAAATCCTTCAAATAATTACACTTCTGGTGCTGGGCCCGCTGGCAGTTGCGGTTGATACGTGGTCGATTGACAATGTTCGCGGCAAAGGCATTCTAAACGATGCGGATTTTGAGGTTATCGACGAGTTTGTTAAAGATGCGGTAACTGAGCTGGTCAATACGAGAGATTTTGCTTCGATAGCCAGGATTCGGACGGTGATAATTTCTCGAAAGAGCGAGCAGGCACAGTACGCCGAGCAGTATTCGAAATCGTGCCTGGAGCATATAGGCGCGGCGCTGAGACAATCGCGCGGGATTGAACCGGCAGAAGATGGGATAAAAGTGCGAATGAATCTGCTGATACTGATTGACAGTCTTAAAAACCCTCGGTTGGCTGATTTAGCTATCGGAGAACTGAAAGATAAAAGCCCTGTTATTCGGTACTGGGCGATGCGTGCTGTTACCAACAGCTCGGAACCGACAGAGAAAGTAGTTGCGCATTTGAAAGAAGCGGCGGTGGATGCAAGTTCGGAAGTGATGGGTCTGATAGCGGGCTATGCCGGGTCGAAGAACGGCCCTGAAGCGGATGAGCTGCTTTTAAGTATTGCTGATGAGCGAATAAAAAGCTACGCCGAGTGGAAGGTGCGGGAACATCTGACGGATATCAGGATTTTGAAGGCTCTTTACGAAAAGGCGATAGGTAACAGCAATCAGAAAAAAGAGTTGGCAGTGAAATTTGCTCAGCTTTATTCCTATGCGATGCAGAAGTATATAAAAGATATAAGCGGCGGAGGTTTTTTGAACGAAAAGCAGAAGCGGGAATTGGCTTCGGTTCTGGTTGAAATAGAAGATAAGTGTATCGGCGAACTGACGAGCTTTAAGCAGACGGTTATAAAAAGAGCCGTTGAGGAAAATGATGTGAACGCTTTGCTCGCCGAACACAGCAGATTGCTTGGCGACGAGACAAAGGTCGGCGAGATACCCAGGAAGTTAGGCTTTGACTACGGAGCGGCTGAGGACGGCAGCGGGCTTACAGCACCAAAGACTTTGCCTGACGCACCGAGCGAGACAGCAGCAGACGGCTAAGAAGAATATTACGTGGCTATGGGGGGAGTAACGAGTTTATCGCAAAAGGAGTTGCGTTGAAGAAGCATCTCTTTGCATTATTGATAACAATTCCATTACTGCTTATTGGTTGCGGCAGCAAATCGTCTGATAGTGACAGTGAATCGACAGAGGTAGTGTTGCAGCATCAGCTGCGCGCAAAGGCCCAGACGATGGACCTGGGCAATATGGGTGATTACGCGTCGCATACGGTAGGTGCGGAAATTTTTGAGAGTTTATATTTTTATCATTATTTGAAGCGGCCTTACGAGATTGTGCCTCAGCTTGCGGCGGCGATGCCGGAGATTAGTGAAGACCGATTGACCTACAAGATAAAAATCAAAGAGGGTATATATTTTCACGATGATAAATGTTTCGAGGATGGTAAAGGCAGGGAGGTTAAGGCAAGTGACTTTGTT
>CAZNXD010000087.1:0-5772 GCA_964576935.1 uncultured Pirellulales bacterium
ACGAGTATTTCACCCGTTAATGCACTCTCTAAAGTACCGAGCGTTTCATATATCAATCCTGTCCGGTCATAGAAAGGTACTATAGCGACTTGAGATATTGTTCCGTCGGCCAATGTCTTTTTAGGCAGACCCGGCGATATGTCATTTATCTTTTCTTTTACATTTTTTATAGCCTGCAGAGGGTTGTACCCATATCGAACTACAACCACACCGCCGACGGCTTCGGCACCGCCTTTATCGAGTGCGCCTCGCCTCAGCGCCGGGCCCAGTGAGACCTTTGCGATATCCTTGATATATACGGGGACATTGTCGTTGACTTTTATGGCTGTCTTTTCGATATCCGAGATACTCTTGATAAAGCCGAGCCCGCGAACTACATACTCAGCCTTATTAATCTCAACAGTCCTCGCGCCGACATCCACATTCGAGGCTTTGACCGCATTGAATATCTCATCGAGCCCCACGCCGAAGGCCCGCATCGCATCAGGGTCGACATCTATCTGATATTCTTTCACGAATCCGCCGACCGATGCGACCTCACTTATTCCTTCTGCTCCCATTAATGAGTATCGAACGTACCAGTCCTGAATGCTTCTTAGCTCATCGGGGTCCCAGCCGCCAGCTGGGTTGCCGTTCGGGTCTCTGCCCTCGAGCGTGTACCAGAATACCTGGCCTAGCGCCGTAGCATCCGGCCCCAACATCGGCTGAACACCTTCCGGAAGCGTTCCAGCCGAAAGTGAATTGAGCTTTTCGAGTATCCTGCTTCGCGACCAATAAAAATCAACGCCTTCATCAAAAATCACGTAGATACTCGAAAAACCAAAGAATGAAGAGCTCCGTATGGTTTTTACATTGGGAACACCAAGAAGTGACACTGTAAGCGGGTATGTGATTTGGTCCTGCACATCCTGCGGGCTTCTGCCGGGCCATTCGGTAAAGACTATCTGCTGGTTTTCGCCGATATCGGGTATCGCATCGACCGCCACCGGCGACCTCGGCAATGGGCCAAGGTCCCAGTCAAACGGCGCTACCGCGATGCCCCAGCCGATGAAAACCAGCAGCAAAAGCGCCACAACCAGCTTGTTCTCAAGGCAAAAACGTATCACCTTATCTACAGGTGACCTGCTCGTAGTAATGCTCTCTTCCATCTCTATGCCCGACAGAATAATTTATTCGAAGCAGTCGATTGTTATTTCTGAAACTGCGGCAGCTTGGCAATGTATTTTTCCGGGTCTGCCTCAAACTTCGCCTTGCAATCGGGGCAGCAGAAATACACCTTCTTGCCCTTGTACTCCACAAAAACGTTCTTGTTGATGGGATTGCCGTCCATCACCGGGCAGGTTGTCTGCTCAATTGACTTTACGGCCTCCGTTGCCGCTTCTTTGGCGTCCTCAGCCGCAGCGGTCGCTTTCTCTTTCGCCTTCTCTGCTGTTGCGGCAGCCTTTTTGGTCACATCTTCCATTGATGGTGCCTTAGACTGTGTGGTCGGCTCCGATTTCTTTTTACAGCCGACGGCGACAAGCGCCACAATTACAAAGGCACATGCGAGCAGTACTACCGACCTGAAGTGTTTTTTTGCGATGTTCATTTTGTTTCCTTTCAATGCTTATGGTTGGTTATTTGTGTTTTAGAACTTTCCATTTGGTTTTTTGTTTCTCCGGGGCCATGATGATGTCCCATCGGAGTAGTACCACCTTCGGGACTCATCATGCTGGGCTTGGCCTGAATCTGAAGAGCCGAATCAATCTTGAAATTGCCTTTAGTGACAACAATTTCTCCTTCAGCTAAACCTTCTTTTACTAAATAATAATCGCCTGCACGCGGTCCGAGGACGACTTCTCTACCTTCGAATACAGGCTGGTTGGCGTCGGATACCTGCACGTACACAACCGCGCGCTTTCCGGTAATAAGCGGGGCCGTTGCCGGAATGACCAGAGGCGCTTGTTCGGGCAAATCCGCCTTGACATAGCCGAGCGATTCGGTCGTTACAAGTTTCATCTGGCAGATATCACAGTCGCCGGCCGTATCTTTTACAACCGAAGGATGCATCGGGCATATCCATTTGCCTGCTATATCCGCATCCATAACCAGACCCGCACCAGCAACTTTCGAACGCACAATAGCCCTTACGAACATTTCGGGTTTTAATTTACCTTCCGGATTCGGAACATTGACTCGCAGCTTTACCGTTCTGGATTTGGCATCTACGATAGGGGAGATAAAAGTTATTTGCCCCTTGAAGACTTCGCCCGGTAGAGATTCGGTTGTAAATTCAACCTCCTGGCCGTACCTGACCCACATCATGTCCGATTCATAAGCGTCCAGTTTCACCCAGAGTTCGGACAGATCGGCGACGGTGTAAATTTTTGTTCCCGTCTGAATGTACATTCCTTCCGAGACGTGCTTTTCGAGAACGATGCCCTCCGCTGGTGCGTAAATCGTAATATGGTCGGTCAGCTCATTAGTCTTTTCAATTTCAGCGACCTGCTGTTCGGTCAGTCCAAGCAAGATTAGTTTTTCTCTTGCCGCTTCAAGCGTTGCCTGCGTGGACCTTTTTATGAGTTCGCTTGTCCCGGCCTGAACATTTTTTGCAGCTTTAACCGTCTGCAGGAATTCCGCCTGCGCGCTTATCAGCTCCGGGCTGTACAGGTATACCATGTGGTCGCCCTTGATGACTCGCGTGCCTGTAAAATCGACATACAGTCGGTCAATCCTGCCCGGTACATAAGCGGTGATATGCTTTACTCTGGTCTCATCGTAATCGACCTTGCCGACCATTCGGATTTCGGCTTCGACAAACTTACGCTCGACCGGGGTCGTCTGTATCTCCATCAGCTTTAGTGCATCTTCGCTAAAAGAAATCTGCCTCGGGCCCATTTGGCCTTGTCCCGTTACCTCCGGCACCAAGTCCATAAAGCAGATAGGGCACTTGCCGGGCTTGGGCTGACGTATCTGAGGATGCATCGAGCATATCCACGTTTGCTGTTGCTGGTTTTGGGCTGTCCCGTCGGATTTGTCGGTGCCCGATATGATGCCTTTTAGAACGTAACCTACTGCAAATGCAGCGATTACGATTATTAGTAGCTGTAGAAGATTTAGCTTTTTCATTTCTGTATTCTCCGAACTCATACAATTCATACTGTAATAGTAGGGTTTTGGTTCGTGCCTTTTATTTTTCTTCTATTATTTTGGTGATATACCTTAAGGAAATGCAGCCTTTGCCGATATTCTCGGACTTATAATTCCTTCCCTATCAGTGTTTCCAGCTCCGCGAGCTTTTTTTGGTAGTTCGTCACGGCCTGTTCGTATTCGAGTCTGTATTTTAGATGCATCCTCTGGGCATCTATCAATGACAGAAAATCAACACCTCCCGATTTATATGCACTCTCGCTTGCCTGCACCAGCTGCTCTGCTTTTGGTATCAGGACCAGGCCGTAAAGGTCAATTTTCCTCTGGCTGTCCTCGATGTCGTAAAGCAGTTGTATTGCCTGGGCTGTTTTTTTATTCTCGGCATCTGTCTTTTCATTCTGAGTCTTTCTAAGATTGGCCTGTGCCTGCTGCTCGGCTGCGCTGTAACTATCCCGCCATAGCGGTATATTCATTGAGAACGTCAGCATCACCGGGTCTTTTCCGCTGTCACGCGTGCCGGACATTATCGCGCTGTCGGTTTGTATCCAGTCAACACCGACTCCTACATCGGGATAGAACTTCTTTTTAGCAAGTTCAACATTGCTCTTTGCCGCCTCGATTTCCCAATCCAATCCAGCCAGTTCCGGATTCGCCTCAACGAGCATATTGATAGCCTGCTGTTGGCTGATATGAATCTGAACAAGCTGTTCTTTCGTCGGCCAGGCCAGTGCAGTGGTTGCAGGTCTGTTTAATATCGAGTTTATTTTTGCTGCTGTCGGCTCTCTTAGTTTTTCTAAGCTCTTAAGAACATCTTCAATCTTTGCCAGCTCCATCTGTGCGCGGATAACATCAGGATGACTCGCCGTTGCCGTTCTGTAGCTCTGCCTTGCTACTTCCTCAAAGCGTGTCAGCAGCTCCAGGTTCTCTTTTGCAATTTCTATCGCGACAGCAAGGTATGCGTATTCGTAGAATCGGTCTTTAACCTGCCTGACGAGTTTCAGTTTTGCCGTCTCATATTTCTGTCGTGCCGCTTTTGCCTTTGCCGCAGCCACGTCGGCCCGTGCTTCGATTTCTCCGAACCATGGAAAGACCTGCATAACTGAGATTTTATGACGTTGAGGCCCGACGCGTGTCTCGACCTCGTTGATGAAATAGCCGTATGTAAATTTCGGGTCATCGAGTGCCTTGGCCTGGGGCACCTGCTCTAAGGCCGCTTTCCATTGCTCGAAGCTTGCACGAAGCTCTGCACTGTTGAGCATCGCATAGCGAATGTAATCAGCCAATACCCGCAGCTCATTCACATCGGAACTCTGCTCTGCCTGTAATACCCCTGCAAAGAGCAGGACTATCAAGGACATTATTAGAAGGGCCTTTGGTTTCATAACCTTACCACTTTAATATAAGTGATATTCAGCTCCGCCGCCTCTGGTCGGAGCTTATGTACAATACATATAGTAAGCAGCCAGACAGATTGCAATTAAAAACTACAAGCGATGTCCGTCTTATAAAACCATCCCAAACTGGGGTCATCCGGATGCCGCACAGCGATTCATCTTCGGTAACACCGTCTTTTGGGGTCACTTCGTAGTGACATGATACCTCTGATTTTCGAAGACCGATAATATAATTACTCCCAGTATAGAAATCCAGATGTGCCTTCTTAGCTGCTCAAAAGCGCACATTTAAAGCTGGCGAAGAACTTTTGTTCAAACCGATATCACAGTAATAACCCGGGTATGCCCTATCGCAAAACCTTGTATCAGCATACCCAAATACCCTGGGCGCAACATAGAAAGTTTATCAAGTAGTTTTGCTGTTTTTTTTTAGGAGTATTCGTTATGGATAATAAGATGAATCACAGCTCATGGATGGCTAACAACTGTTTAGCAATTGTTATCCTTCTGCTTTTTACGGCAACCGTTAATGCGGTATTTGTCTGGGACGGCAGCGATGACGACTTGTGGACCACCGGCAACAACTGGCAGGGTACAATTGCTCCAGCAGGGGATGTTGGTGAATCCATACAGTTCGGCGCAGAAACTGCAGGAAACCACACAATCACTAATGCCGATGACACCTTCACTACCATTTCGGACATCAGTTTCTCCGGAGCCACCGGTGGATATTCGATATCAGGTACCGGAAGCTTTTCTCTTGATGCAGGGGCTTCAATTACCGGTAACGGTGGGTTAACACATAACTTCAACACGATTGATATTATAACTACCGGGGCTGGTGTTACTTTTACTGGTAGTGATAGTTACCTGGTTGGTGGCGTTATCAGCGGTACAGCCATTACAAAATCCGGCAGTGGTACACTTACTCTTTCAGGAGATAACTCTTATGCCGGTGGTACAACATTGAATCTGGGTACCATAGTTCTTGGGCACGACAATGCACTTGGTGCCGGAGGATTGACCCTCGGTGGTGCTGGTACACTTCAATCTGATAATGACACCCGCTCGGTAAGTAATTCAATTGCTACCGCCGGGAATGCTTTAACGGTTTCGGGCGCGAGTAATCTGACACTTAGTGGTGCGATATCCGGAGCAGGGTCATTAACGACATCGATGACAACAGCAGCTGACACACTTACTCTTTCAGGAGATAACTCTTATGCCGGTGGTACAACATTGAATCTGG
>CAZNXD010000087.1:5872-7033 GCA_964576935.1 uncultured Pirellulales bacterium
CGGGCGCGAGTAATCTGACACTTAGTGGTGCGATATCCGGAGCAGGGTCATTAACTAAGTCCGGAACTGGAAATCTCACCCTCAGCGGAACCAACAACTACACCGGAGGAACGACCGTCAGTGCAGGAACCTTAACCGGCACTACCAGCAGCTTACAGGGCAATGTAACCAACAACGCAGCTGTTGTCTTCGACCAGGCAGGCGATGGAACATACTCCGGTATAATGGATGGTACTGGAACACTAACGAAGTCCGGCGCTGGTGCACTTACACTCAGCGGTAATAACCTTTATACCGGGGCCACCACGCTATCGGCGGGGACGTTGAATCTGAGCGGCCAGCTCTTTGGTGATGTGATTGTCAACGGCGGCACATTCATGGGTACTGGTACTATCGCCAGCGGCGGCGGTCTGACTATCAATAACGGAGGCACATTTGCGCCCGGGGCAAGCATTGGCACAACAACTATCACCGGCGCCTACGTCCAGAATTCCGGTTCGACACTTGAGATTGAGGTCTTTAAGGATACCGACAGTTCTCTCAGCAGTGATTTGCTTGACGTAACGGGCACAGCCACTCTCGGATTAGACAGCACTGTTAACGTCACCGACCTTACCCCGACCGACCGGTTCATTGGTACAGGCGATATCTTTACGATTATTACTACCAGCGGTGGTGTCACTGACAACGGCACTTCGGTGACCAGTGCCTCGGCAAGTCTGAGTTTTGCTGGTTCAGTCAGTGGAAGTGATTACATATTGACTGCTACAAGAAGCGCATTCGGCTCGAGCGGTGTTGGAGGCAATAACACTGCTCTTTTGCAGGCCATTGATTTGGATATGGGTTCAGCCAGTGGTGACTATGTTACGGTTATCAATGAGCTTTCAGGCTTGAGTGCGGCCCAGCTAAATGATGCAGCCGAGCAGCTTAGCCCGCTCGCTCACGCTTCATCAGCTTCAATGGCCATAACTTCCAATCAACGCCTATTCTCTAACCTTGGCGGCTACCTCAGTTCCAGACGCTACAACAGCACACATTTTGCGATGCCGGATTCGGTATCAAATAACAGCGGCCTGCTCCTCGCCGACGCATCGGGCAATCCTGAGCTTCTCGGCTACGTCATGAGAGAAAACGAAAGAAAGCAGCAAAATGAGAATGAAA
>CAZNXD010000088.1:0-7008 GCA_964576935.1 uncultured Pirellulales bacterium
AACTATACCAACCCAGCTGGCAACCATCTCGCTCTGAAAGAATATCAGCAACCCACCTATCAGGCATGCCAGCGCGCAAATACTTATCAATCCACCACTTGGAACAAATATCTCAGCTACGATAAGTACCGCACAGGCAAAATAAAGAAAAACCGCAAGCAGCAACCACCAATCCATCCATGCTCCCTCAATTACTAATGACTATTCACTAATCGCCCGCACCAACACTCGGTTACCGGCGATTTCAATTATCTCGACTCTGGTCCCTTTGTCAAGAAACTCCCCTTCACAGACCACATCCACTATCTGCTCGCCGAACCTCGCCCTGCCGGTCGGCCGAAGCTTCGCAACCACCTCGCCAACGTCACCCACCTTTACCTGCTGCACCTGCGCCTCCGGTGGTGCTGTAGCGCTTATCTCGAACTCCTTACCGGTCTTGGGCACACTTGGCGCAAGCGACAGCCCTGCAAACGCACTGGCTTTCGGCAGATACCTCGCCAGAATCATTGCAGCCGCAACGAATAACACAAATCCTATCAATAATCCCAGCGCACCGTCGGTAAATATCTGCCAGTCAACCGTACTATGAGGCCACGGAACCTCATCAGGCTTATTCCGAACGAGCATCCCGAACAGCCCGCCGATAATACAAAGTATCCCAGCCACACCCGCTACTCCAAAGCCCGGCAGAACAAAGAACTCTATCAACAATAGAATGATGCCAATAACGAACACCCCCACCTCAACCCAGTTAGCCAATCCAATCAGATACTTACTGCCGATGATTATCGCAAAGCATATTACCGCCAACAACCCCGGCAGACCCAACCCCGGCGTATTCAGCTCGACATACACCCCCAACAGAGCCAGCAAAAATAATATCCCCATCACCGCCGGCGAATTTATCAGCCGAACCATCTCTTCAGACCAGTTCGTCTCCAAAACTATCGGTTCAGTCGATATCTCTACCCCGTCCCGCTTTGCCAAATAGCTGATTGCCTCATTAACGTCACTGACCACCGCCCGCGCAATCCCATATTCGAGAGCCTTACTCGCTGTCAGCGTCAGTATCTCATCGTCTTTTACGATTAGTTCTTTATTCTCAAGGTCATACTCATTCGGGTCCTTGGGAAGCCGCTCGCTTTCAAAGAATTCATCCTTCCCCGTCTCGAGGTTCCTAACTCGATACACTTCGATTTGCACACTCACCATCGCCCGAAGAAGTGCCTGCGGATATTTATTCGCCTCCGCCGCCCTGTCGAACGCTGCCCGCGTAAAGCTTTCCGCTTTCTCTCGCTCAACCCCTTCCAGCTTATCGCCCATCACAATTGGAGCGCAATCACCGATTGTGGTACTTTCGAGCATTATGATCTCTTGGCAGGAAACGCTTATCATTGCCCCTGCCGATATCGCTTCGGTAGTGACGTATGCGACCGTCTCGGCCTTTTTGCCGACATCGAGTATGAAGTATTTTGCAATATCGTCTGCCGATTGCAGAAATCCCCCGTATGTGCCTATCTCATAAATCAAGTACTCGGCCCCGGCATCGAGAGCTTCGGTCGTTCGTCTTTTAATTGACTTATACAGCCCATCGTCAATCATCCCCTTACAGACAATCACCGCCGCCTTGGCTTCGGGTCTGGCCATAATCGGCTCAGCCGCATTTGGCTCGGGCGCATTGACCTCATTAACCTCGGCGTACAGAAGTGATACCGAAAGGCACAGGCATACGAAGAAGCATATAGTGTTGTGAAGTGTATTTTTCATGGCCGTAATTCTAACAGGCCCTATTAGACCTGACAACACTTTTTACCACCCTGCCTGCCCCTGTATGCTGTAAACAGGGGGCCAATGGTTAGCCCCCGGCTTTATGCTGGGGGTTAGTTTATCTGGGGGGTTGCTTCCCTTCAAGAGGTTCTCCGCCTTCTTCTGTCTTTCTGCTTCCTGATTTTTTCTATCTTTTTTGCTTCTGGGTTTTCTTTGCCAAGTAATTTATTCTCCAGAAGTTCACACATTTGCCCTCTCGCATAAATCTCTCTTCCTTATTCGCACGCCTGTCCCCGAGAACCTGCTGTTACGCCTGCCCCGGTACGCTTTTGGCCGGGGGATTTGCAACAGGGGACCCAGAAATTTTACCTTTTATTAGTTCGCTGAAAAGGTCGTCCCATTCAGGGTTTGCCCTTTCGATAACTTTTATTTTCCATTGTCGTCGCCACTTCTTTATTTGTTTTTCTCTTTTAACTGCGTCTTCTAAACTATTTTGTTTTTCGTAATATACAAGTTTATTGACGTCGTATTTTGCTGTGAATTGATTTGCCCTGTGGTCTTTATGCCTTACCACTCGCTTTGTCAGGGATTTCGTCATTCCAACATACAGCGTCCCGTTTCTCTTACCCGCAAGTATGTAAACATAATGCTCTTGCATAACGCTGCCCATTATACCCCCATTTACGCATTTGCGAGATCTTACCGTTAAACATTCAATGAATATGCTCTTGCCTTTTCCGTTCTGTAACTCCAAAATTAATCATATATCTTGTTAGCCCCACCTGCCCCTGTATGCTGTAAACAGGGGGCCAACGATTAGCCCCCAACTTTATCTTGGGGGTTTGCTTGCCGCGACGTAGTAAAACGAAGGCGGGTCGTTAAATTTAGCCCCCGAATTTATTCGGGGGTTACTCGTCGTTATATATAGCCCCCAGTCCTGTGCTGGGGGATGTTGTTTCATTTGTTCCCGTTGCTTCTTCAATACTCTTCCCACCTTTCACACCCTTCACACATTCTTGCCTATACGCCATACGAAATACGAGGGCCGAGCGACGAGATACGAATATGCCGTGGGGGCTGGTTAATCATTCTCGAAGGCTTTTCTCAAGTCGGGAGATGCGCGGAGGCACGCATCGAGGATGCTCAAGCTATGCAAAAGCAGTTCTCTGCTCCGCTCCGGTGCGAACCAGTGGTCATTGAACTTCCCGCCATGAAATAGATTATTGCGTACGCGCCGCACACAAAGGAGAATTTCATGAGCCTTGCTTGCGTTAGGTGTCGGGTTTTCCCACTCAAGAAGCTGATTTCGGATTACCTGCTTTCTCGGCGGTCTCCCGCTCATGTATTTAATGGCCGAGGCAATAGCAGGATCATTTTCAAGTACGCCACTGACAGAGGACGCAAACCGATCCCAGTTTGGCTTTGCCTCACCTTCACCTTGGTGGAATCCTGTGGCTTTAAGCGCATATTCGATGCGTGCAAATTTCTGGAAGAGTTCGACCGCGATCCGATTAAGGTCAGGTGAGCCTCCGGCCACCATTGTGGTTAGCCTCCTAACATAATAATACGCAACACGGTTCCCGCCGATTTTAAACGCCAAATTCTTGTCTTAAAGCTTGTTCAATTTCTCTTCTTATCTTGGGGCTTTCTTTTGCTACGTAGTTATTTGCAGCTTTCCATTTTTCCGCTGAGTTTTTGGGAGGTGGTTCATAAGAATTATGTGGTTGCTCAACAAATAACATAAATTCAGTGGCTATCTTATGATAATTGACCTTTAGGTCAGTAATTTTTTCTGCTAAGTCTTCTGGGAAAAATATGCGGTTAGGAACGAAGTAGTCTTGGAATTCCTGTAGCCCTTTAGCAAAAGCCTTTCTAGCAGATTCCCTTTCCTCACTATGCGTTTCACCATGATATGTAACATACTCGCCTAGCAACTTTTCAAGTGCTGCTAATTTACTATATGTTTCACAGAGAGCTTTTAGCTTTCTTTCATAAATATACTTTACCTTTGTAGCCCTGTAATCGACCTCAGCTTGGATTTCTCCACGAGCTTTTGCTAATTCCAGTTCTGTTTTTCTTTGTAATTCATTCTTCAGTCGTTCGAGTTTTTCGTCATAATAAGACTTAATTACTGCTTCGATCTTTGTTTTAATTCCTGTTCTTAGGACTAAAAATATAAGCGATGAGACCACCCCACTTGTAGCAACTATTTTGCAATAATTTGCCCAATCGATTTCCATTTTTTATCCGCCTAACACAACAATATCCACCCTTTCCGAGTAGAAAATAGCGAATCAATAGGCCTGTGTCAACTTATAAAGCCCTTGCGGCGATTGAGTGGGGTCAAATGAAACTCTCCATCTTCTCCTGGCAAATCTTTTTGGTCAATTCCTATAATCAGCAATTATTTGCTTTGTGCCTATGTGCCTTTGTTCCTCTGCCCCTTAACAACAACTCCGCGGTTCCAATTCAATTCTACATTCTTAATTCTCAATTCTAAATTCAATTCACTCTCCCGGCCGGATATTCTAACTGCATAAAGGATATTATGCGAATTCGCCCCCCAACAGCAAGATAAAAGCCCCCGCGGCGCTTGAGCGGGGCTAAATCTGCGATGAAATATTACTACGCCAGCGAGCACAGGATTTCGGCCCCCTGTTGTATCCTCTCGTCGCTGGTCGCATAGCTTATCCGAAAATGCGTATCTTTCTCACTGAACACATTACCCGGTATAACCAATACGTTATTAGCTATAGCTTTTTTGACAAATTCCGTCGCCGAGCCGCCCGGCGCCTTAACAAACGCATAGAACGCCCCGCCGGGCCGAGCTATCTCAAACTTATCCTTTAGCCCCTCACACAGCAAATCCCGCTTCTTCTTATACTGCTGCACCAGCGAACCTACATCATAATCCATCGCCGTCAGCGCCGCATCCTGAAATGGCCGCGGAGCACACACGAACGTATATTGCTGAATTTTGGTCATTTCTTCTATTAAATGTTTTAATGATTCGCTGGCGGCGGCGTAGCCGAGTCGCCAACCGGTCATGGCGTAGCTTTTGCTAAAGCCGCTGAGGATGAGCGATTTGTCGTAATACTTTGCTATGCTGACAGGCTCGGCGTCGTAGCTGAACTTCTCGTAGATTTCGTCGGTCATTACGACAATATCGTGCTCGGCTGCGACCTCGGCGAGGGCCTTGATTTGTTCGGCTGGGTAGACCATGCCGGTCGGGTTGCAGGGCGAATTTACGATGATTAATTTGGTCCTGTCAGTAATGGCGGCGGCGATTTTATCGGCTGAGAGCTGAAAGTCCGGATAAGTGTCAATAAAGACACATTTGCCGCCCAGCATGTTTATGACGTGCTTGTAAATCACGAAGTACGGATCGAGCATTATAACTTCATCGCCGGGGTTTATCATCGCCATAAAGGCCAGCAGAAGCCCCCCACTGACGCCGCTGGTGACCAGTACAGACGGATTTGACCACCCTATGTCGGCTTTGACCTTGTTTGTGATTTTTTCCTTTAAGACGGCGTCTCCGGCGGTCTGGGAGTACTTGTTTTGGCCGTTTTTTATGGCCTTTATCGCAGCCTCCTTCAATTCGTCGGGAACGTCGAAATCCGGCTGGCCTATCGAGAAATTAATGGGGTCCTTCAACTCGGCTGCGAGCGCAAAGACCTTGCGTATGCCGCTGGCGTCTATGAGTTTTGCTCTGTCGGCGATGATATTCTTCATGCATCTACCCTATCACTGCAGTTGTCATTCCTGCGCAAGCAGGAATCCAGGATTCTTCAAATATTGCCAGCTATGATACCCAAAAAGCGGCAAATGGCAACTGTGAATTCGCCCTGCAACTTTAAGCGACTAACGGCTGTCCTGGCCGGCGACGGCGATTACTATGGCGAAGACTTTCACAGCGCCGGCTTCTTTGAGGACCTTCGCGCATTCGTTCAGTGTGGCTCCAGAGGTTTTGATGTCATCGATGAGGCAGATATTTTTGCCGGTAAATGGATGGCCTTCTCGAACGGCAAAGGCCCCGGCGACATTTTTTATACGCTGTGGAAAAGTAGTATAGCTCGCTTGCTGCCTGGTCCGGCGGATGCGGACAAGGTCATCATTGATTTTAACACCCTTGATTTTAACGCCCTGCCGTTTTAACTGCTTTGCGATTAACAGTGACTGATTATAGCCTCGCGCCAGACGTCTTAGCCAGTGAAGCGGGACGGGAACGAACATTTCAATATCGCTCGCGAAAGTTGATGCTTCCAAGGCTGAATTAGTAAGTTGTCCTAACGATTCTCTTAGTTCGGTCCGGTCGTGTTTTAATCTCAGAATCATGCTTCTCAAACTTCCGGCGTAGACGCCCGCCCTTGCGATTTTGTCGAAATGTATTTCAAGGCCCTGGCACTGGGGACATGTGCCTTCGATGATTGCGTATTGGCTTACATCGCAGCCGCAACGCGGGCAGTAATCTCCGCCGACGCAGGTTAGCATATCCGACCAGCAGTCGCTGCATAGGCCGTTACTGTCTTCGCTGATGCTGCAACGGCAGCTTAGACAAACCGCCGGCCAGAGCAGATGATTTACAGAGCGCACCACTTCCCTGCTGAGATTGATTAGCTTTTCCAAATTCACGCAGGGGATTATAGCTAAATTAACCACGAATTAACACAAAATATTTCACCGCGGAGAACGCAGAGAAATGATATTCACTAAAGACCAACGACTAAAGACTAATTGGAACCACGGATTTGCACAGATTTTCACAGACTTATAAGTTTTACGTCTTTTTATTGACATATTATAGCTCAGCATATATTGTGATAGCTCAATAAGGGAGACTCTACCAAAAGTTCAGTATTGGAGTTGCGAAGCTATAATAGATGCGTACTTTGATAACAATATGTTTCATTTTTCTGTGGTTACTTATTGTAGTTGCAGTCGGAGTTGGCCTATATCAGATATTTGTTCCTCGTTTTAGTTTGTGGTCACATGAAACTGAAAATCTCATAATGTCTATTTTTGCTGTTTTTGGTGTGCTCATATCATCGACAGTTGTTGCTGTATGGTCCTCAGCTTTTTTCAAATGGTATGATAAACGTAAAAATGACCTATCGAAACCGAGGTGTCAAAATGAAAACCCTTAAATTTCTCCTAATGTTAGTTGCCGTTATAGCTATTTGTGTCGTTTCGACTGCTTATGTTGTTGGGTTGTACTATCAATCAACGCACTCAAACAAT
>CAZNXD010000089.1:0-6949 GCA_964576935.1 uncultured Pirellulales bacterium
AGGCCGCCCACATCTCGAGCCATTTCCCATATTTTACAGTGTACTTTCATGTTTTTTCCATTTTTGCGAGACTAATATTTTGTAACATTTTGGCATTTCCTGCGTCTATAAATATAGTGTTTAACTTGTGATAGACATTATAAACAAACGATAAAAAAGGCCATTTTTAGTTTGACATAAGTCCTGTATTAAGGTACAATTATGGTTTATCAGATACATATTTACCGCCGGATATAGCCATGCGTTCTGCTTCGTATGGCCAAACGGATTGGGGGCGGATTTTGCCTGAATTGTCGTCGAGGAATAACAAGCGCGTGAAGGGGAAACGGTCGTTTATTGATTGAAAGGGGTCTTGGTGTGAAAAAATCCCGTAAGATTATTATTATCGTTGTTGTGCTGCTGGTAGGGGTCTTTGTTGTTGGCGGACTGGTTAAGCGCAAAGCCAAAAAGTCCAAAAAAGCGGAAATAGTTCGCATAGAACAGGCCCATCGCGGCGAACTTATCGAGTTTATCAGCGCCCCCGGAGAAATAGAGCCTAAGAAGAATGTAGAGATAAGTGCCAAGGTTTCAGCTCGGATTGTAGAGCTGCCTTACGAGGAAGGTGACACTGTAACTTGCGGAAATCCCAAGGCGAATCCCCCGGTGCCTCCATCTGTTCTGGTTAAGCTCGATGCCAAAGACTGGGAGAGCCAGTTGAACCAGGCCGAGGCGGGTCGAGCAGCTCAGGCGGCTCAGATAGAAGTTGAAAAGTCACGGATTGCCAGCCAAAAGGCCACTCTTCTCGGAACGGCTGCGTCGCTTCGAGAGGCCGAACTAAGTTTGAAACGCAAGAAGGAACTGCTTGAATCACAGGACATAAGCCAGTCAACTTTTGACCAGGCGCAGTGCAGAGTGAATGAACTGGAGGCTCAATATGCTGCTGCTGAGCATACATTAAAATCAGTCGAGTTAAATCTGGTGGTGTTGCAGCACAATCTTGAAGCCGCTGATGCGAGGATTGCTCAGGCCAAAGAAGTTCTTAGTTATACAACTATGACTTCTCCTATAGATGGCGTTGTTACTCGTATCAATGCTGAGGTCGGTGAAGTTGTTATGACTGGAACGATGAATAACCCCGGCACAGTAATTATGGAGGTTGCAGACTTGTCGCAGATGCTGGTTGTTGCCCAGGTAGATGAGACCGATGTCGGGGAATTGGAGATAGGTCAACGGGCAAAAGTCTATGTGCAGGCATTTAGCGATATCGAGTTTAAAGGTACTGTTGATTCGATTGCTTTGACGCACAGGTATACGGATAACAGAACGAAATATTTCAGGACCGAGATACTGCTTGATGACGACCCTAATGTGACAAAGCTGTATTCGGGTCTGACTGCGGATGTGGATATTCAAACCCGCAGGCACACGGATGTTATTAAGATTCCAAGCCAGGCGGTGTTGGCACGCGAGATTGACAATCTGCCTTTGGAAATTCGTGATAACTTACCCAAGCTCGACAAGAGCAAAAAACACACGACCGCAGTCTACTGTTACAACGACGGCAAAGCTGTTGTAACACCGGTCAAAATCGGCCCGAGTGATTTGACGCATACGATAATAACCTCGGGAATCACCGAAGAAGACAAAATAGTGATCGGGCCGTATAAGGTGCTTGATAATCTCAGGCACGACCAGAATTTGCAGGATGAACGCGAAGCGAAATCCAAGAAAGACCCCAACGAAGCGCCTGCCGATGCCAACTCGCCGCCGCAGAACGATTTGGCCGAGCAGGATAGTACAGAAAAATGATACAGCAAAACGGCAAGTTAGTTATTCGGCTCCGGAACGTCAAACGAATATACAAAGTCGGTATTGAACGAATTCACGCTTTGGATGGAGTCGACCTGGAACTACACGAGAATGAATATGTCGCGGTGATGGGGCATTCGGGTTCGGGTAAAAGTACGCTAATGAATGTGATTGGGTGTCTTGATAAGGCAACCAGCGGATATTATGAACTGGACGGACATGATGTAACAAAAATGACTGATGCAGCCCTTGCTCGTGTTCGCAATGAGAGAATAGGATTTGTTTTTCAGTCGTTCGAATTGCTGGGCCAGTTGACAGCTCTTAAAAATGTTGAAATGCCGTTGATTTATTCGCGTAATGGCTGGTTCTCTCGCCGTAAGCGCGCCAAAAAAGCGCTCGAGCGCGTCGGGCTCGCGGATAGAATGAAGCACAAACCAAAACAGCTTTCAGGAGGTGAGAAGCAACGCGTGGCTATTGCTCGTGCTCTGATATGCAATCCGAGCATATTATTAGCGGATGAACCAACCGGAAATCTGGATAGCAAAACCAGTGAGAATATTCTCGAATTGTTCGGGCAGCTTCACAGCCAGGGCCAGACTATCATTGTGGTAACGCACGAACATGATGTCGCAAAGCACGCCAAAAGAATAATTCGAATGAAAGACGGGTGTATATTCAGTAACTTGCCTGTTGAAAGAGATCAGGCTTTGCACACAGCTATGACCAGTGATGTACAGGAGGACGAGTCATGAAAGCTCTGCTTTTGGCGCCACTGGTGTTTGTGCAACTTTTGTATCAAAGCGTTCACCTTGCGATAGGTCAAATCTGGGCCAATAAAACAAGGTCTATACTTACCACTATCGGCATCATAATTGGTGTTGCGTCGGTGACCGGTGTAATAGCTGCATTGACGGGATTGAAGGCGAAGATTCTCAGTCAGGTAGAAAACTTAGGCAGCAACACGATATTCGTCCAGCCGGATCGGCCTAGTACAGGTCCAAAGAGTGGTCTGCAATGGTGGCAAATTCGCTTCAAAGAAAAAGAGTTCGAAAATATGTTAGAACATTGTCCGTCAGTGGAGCGATTCACAAAAATAGCATGGACGGGGCAATACACAGTGAAACACGGCGAAAAATCTGTGCATAATGTTGGATTAATAGGTGTAGAGCCCCCTTGGCACGAAATAGAGAAAAGGACACTGGCGATAGGTCGGGAATTATCAGAGATGGACGAGGGCCGAGCGGTGTGCCTGATTGGGCAGGAGCTTCGTGACAAGCTGGGACTGGACCGAGAGTGCGAGGGGGAATTCATTCGAATCGGATACAGGTCTTTTCGTATCATCGGAGTTATCGAAAAGCAAGCGGACCTTGGGTTTGGCGGGGGTGACCGGGAATACCATGAAATTATGATTCCGTTCATGACGGCTAAAAAAATCAGCCGGTGGATGTGGATAAGAGCGCTGGCGGCGAGCAAGTCAACAGAACTTTCCGAAGAAGCGGTCACGGAGATAAAATTCTTTTTGCGCAGAACGCGGAATATCAAACCGGGTGAGCCGGACACCTTCAGGGTCGAATCCCTTAAAAGCGCGATAAAAACATTCAACGAAATAGCATTGGTGGTAACACTGGTTGCCGGTGGGATAGTTGGAATATCTTTGCTGGTCGGCGGAGTAGGAATTATGAACATTATGCTTGTCTCAATATCCGAACGAACCAGAGAAATCGGGCTGCGAAAAGCTGTGGCCGCGAAGAAATCCGCAATCCTGACACAGTTCCTGGTTGAAGCGGTCATATTGTGTTTTACCGGAGGCCTTGTAGGTGTCGGCTTAGGTGAGCTTCTGACATTGATGATAGCAAAGATAAATCCTGTCCTCGAAAAAACGTATATTCCTGCCTGGGCGATAGTACTTTCGTTTGGTTTTGCAGGTGCCGTCGGGATATTTTTTGGAATGTTTCCGGCATTGAAAGCTGCCAGACTCGACCCTATTGAGGCGCTTAGACATGAATAAAACGATACCTGTCAAATGGCTTTGGTTTATATTTTGTGCCCCAATCGCAATCTCTTTATTGACAGGCTGTGAAGATTCTCTTCCGAGTGAAAAATTTTACGAAGTTAAAGTTCCAGCTGAAAAACTAAGACAGATAGAAACGCTCGATTTACCCGAAGCTAAACCTGTAGGAACACCACCTCAGGATGTAAATCAGACACTCCCTCAGGATGCAAATCAAGCGCCTCCGGAAAAACTGCAGCTTACATTAGAACAATGCCGAGCTTCGGCACTGGAGAATAATCTTTATCTGAAGGTTCAGCTTATCAATCCTGCAATTGCAGCCGAACGCGTCAGTGAAGAGGAGGCAAAGTTTGAAGCGGCGTTTTTCTCCAGACTTACATACGCCAAGTATGATACGCCAACATCGAGCACACTATCAGGCTCTGATACCGATAGCTCGACTATGGATTTTGGTCTCCAGATACCTTTGAGGACCGGTGGGACTGTAACGTTTGACCTGGCCGAGAGCCGTGTTAAAACTGACAATGTTTTTTCAACGCTTAATCCTGCTTATACCTCCGATTTTTCGATTTCGATTAGTCAGCCGCTTCTGCGAGGCGCCGGTAAACGAGCCAATACTCATTCCATTCGCATCGCCGGGTATGAGCAGCAGATAACAGATGCCACAACAAAACTCGAGGTGATACGACTTCTTGCTGCTGTAGACCGTGTCTACTGGCGTCTTTACGCGACAAGAAGAGAGCTCCAGGTCCGCAAGCAGCAGTACGATTTGGCCGAAGCCCAGCTTGACCAGGCTAAACGTTTTGTTGATGCCGGAGAACGGGCGATTGTAGAGGTTGTCCGTGCCGAAGCAGGCGTGGCCGAACGCCTCGAAGGTATTATCATAGCCGAAAATGCTGTCCGGGACAGGGAACGTGAGCTTAAACAGATTCTTAATAAGCCGGGTCTGGGCAAACAAACCGCAACCGTGTTAATTTGTGCTACCGAGCCGGACCCTGTCCGTTATGAACTGGCAAGACAATACCTGGTGGATATCGGGATAGAAAATCGAATGGAAATGCTCGAACTGGAATTGCAGCTCGCGCAGGATGTCAGCACGATTGATTATCTTCGTAACCAGGCGCTTCCTCTTGTTACCTTGGATTATACATATAATATAAACGGACTTGGGCCGACGCGGGGCGATGCGTATGATGTACTTCACGATAAAAGGTTCGAAGACCATATCATTGGATTGCAGTTGTTAGTGCCTTTGGGAAACCAGGCTGCCGAAAGCCGCCTGATGCAGGCGTT
Source organism: uncultured Pirellulales bacterium (assembly GCA_964576935.1). GTDB lineage: Bacteria > Planctomycetota > Phycisphaerae > Sedimentisphaerales > Anaerobacaceae > CAYMOE01. The sequence continues at coordinate 5,093 of CAZNXD010000089.1, forward strand.
CTACCAGCGAAGGCAGCGATTGGCCACTCGCGAAAACCGCAAAACACTTATCGAACTTGAAGTCTTAAATGCGGTTGACCAGATTGAGGCAAACTGGCAGCGTATTTTAGCCAGCAGACAGAACGCGATTCTGGCAGGCAGATTGTTCGAGGCCGAGAAGAGGCAGTTCGAAGTCGGTCTTCGGACATCTACCGACGTACTTGATGCTCAGATAAAATTTGCCGAGGCTCAAAGTTCTGAAATCCGCGCTCTTACCGAATATCAAATAGCACAGGTTGATTTGGCCTATGCAACAGGTACATTGCTTGGTGCTTCTAAAGTGCACTGGGCCCCGATTGTACCGGGCAGTGACATATAATAGCTGTGAGCTTACAGATAAGCTGCTGCAAACAGTAATAATGCCCCGATTGCCGCACCAGTCAGCGTAATCCTCGACCATTTATTGTACTGGGCCAATGGCTGGCACTGCTCTTCAAACTCGTAATAGTAGTCGTCCAGCTCCTCATCGTATTTAGGCTTGAGCCTTAGCCTGACATATATATAGCCCGCCATCGAAATAAAAAACAGCGGTCCGGCTACGAGAATCATCAGCACGTTTAATCTCATTTCAAATCGTCTTTCTGCAATCTTTCTATTTTTTCAACGTATGCATCCGAGTCGAACTTTCTTTTCAGACCGGCAGCGTTCATATAACGAATCTTACCGAATACTTTCCGTTCAGACCATGCCCGGTCATGTTTGCCAAAGCACCAGGCCACCCCCGTAAAACCGTTCGGGTCTCTTCCGTCAAGCTCGTACTTATTATTCAGATGTAATGCAATTTTAAATCCATCCTGTGGACTTTTGCTCCATTCCAAAATCTTCTTGCCCCAGTACATCCTCATGTAACCATGCATCTTACCGGTAATGACCATTTCCTTCTGTGCTGCGTTCCAGTATGGGTCGTGCGTTGCCGCCTGTTCGAATTGCTTAAGCGTGTAGATATATTCTCGTTTATCTCGGCGATGAAAATTAAGCGTCCTTTTGGACCAGTGTTCGAGTCCTTCGAAGCTGTCGTATTTATTATTGTAATATACAAAATTATGACTTAGCTCGCGCCTTACTATCATCTCTTCCAGATACGCATCTTTACCGGGACTTCTCGTTTTTCCGACCTCCAGCGCGATATATAAAGGCGATATTTGCCCAAAATGCAGATACGGACTCATATTTGAAAGATAATCCAGGTTGGGGTTGTTTCGCAGCTGGTCATATTTATTCAGTTTATGCTTTATAAAATGTCTAAGCAGTTTTTTGGCCTCGTTAGTGCCTCCGACAAAGCCATCCACTTTACCAACGCTTCTGTCAATTTTAAGTTTCGATAATGCCTTTTCAATGTCACTGATCTCGAAGCTGTTAAACTTCAGTCCCAGAGAATCTGCTTTTGGTTTTTTATGCGTGACTTTGACGAGGTACTTGGACAGCTTGCTGTGAATTTTCGGCCGAATTGTCCTTGCCGCGAAGTCTTCTTTTCCTGAGGCTTCTTCAATAGGTACTATCAGATTTGTCTCGACCTCCAGAACCTCGCAGTTAATTTTCCCCGCTGCTGACCGTCGCCATTTCCTCTGAATCCTTAGCTGACCTGAATCGACAATGACCATGCAGGCATTCTTCGAAAGCTCAACTGCAGTCTCATCGGGTGATTGATGCCGCACCACCATTTGGATACCTCGCTCTCGAAGCTCCTTTTGAGTTTGGCTTAGTCCTTCCAACATGAAGTGATAGTGCCGTAAATTCGCTTCTGGATAGTCATCGGTCAGTCCGAACACCGCCACGACCGGCTTACCAAGCTCGTTTGCCTTTTGAATCGCCAGCTCC
>CAZNXD010000090.1:0-6846 GCA_964576935.1 uncultured Pirellulales bacterium
AACCTTTAGATGATAAGAGCAGCCGAAAAGCCAAACGAGATACTTCAGTCAGGCAGCCGGAATGAACGCAATCTTTAACAACAATGGCGGCAGAAGACCTATGTTTAATATGACGCCCGTCATAGATATAGTCTTTCTGCTGATAGTATTTCTGGTTGTAGTGTGTCACTTTATTGAGGCCGAGGACTTTACCGTACAGGTCCCCGACGAATGCGATTTGTCTCAGGATGCTGATAGCACACAGGCGGCTCCGTTAACGGTGACAGTTACAAAAAATTCCGACGGCGACGTTGAGTTTGCCGTCGGCGCAGAGAAACTCGATATAGCAATGGTTGCGGATTTGTCGGCGAGAATAGCTGACGAGGTTGATTTGCACCTTTGTGATTATCCTAATGAACAGCGGGTTGTTACGCTGCGGGTCGATAAGTCAATTACATTTAGCGATGCCAAACATGTCTTAGCTGGGGTGAGCGCCAGCAAGGCCGCGTATGTTCGCCTGGCAACACATAAAAACGCTCAGGTTGAAGGGGACGGGCAGCAGTTGTACTAAGATGAGGTTTTGTTACGCGGACTCTTTTTTCCTGGAAGTTTCTTTTGTGGCGAAAAGGCCTGCCTTACCCTCGACGACATCGTGGTTGATTACGTAAGTAGCTCCCTTAGGCTCTTCCGGCAGTTGATACATCAAATCGACCATAAGCTCTTCGGTTATCGACCGCAGCGCTCTGGCGCCGGTATCGCGCTCGAGGGCTTTTTGGGCGAGCCGGTGCAAAGCGTCATCAGTAAACTGTAACTTCGCATCTTCCATCTCGAAGAACCTTTGGTACTGCTTAATCAGCGCGTTCTTCGGCTTGGTCAGGATATCGATAAGCGCCGCTTCGTCGAGCGCTGAAAGCGTTGTGATTACCGGCAGCCGTCCGACCATCTCTGGTATCATTCCGTATTCGATGATGTCTTCCGGAATGGCCTGGCTGATAATATTACTGTATTCGCTTTGCTCATCTTTGGCGCGCGACAGCTCGGAATCGAAGCCTATCATCTGTTTGCCCAGCCGCTTTTTGATGATGTTATCCAGGCCGGTGAAAGTTCCGCCGCAAATAAAAAGTATCTGCGAGGTGTCGATTTGAATGTAAGACTGCTCGGGATGCTTTCTTCCGCCCTGTGGAGGTATATTGGCGATGGTTCCTTCGAGCATTTTCAAAAGAGCCTGCTGCACACCCTCGCCTGAAACATCGCGGGTTATGGATACGTTCTGGCTTGTCTTTCCAATCTTGTCGATTTCGTCAATATAGACTATCCCTCGCTGGGCCGCCTCGATATCGAACTCGGCTGATTGAAGCAAGCGCAGCAGGAAGTTTTCAACATCTTCACCGACGTAACCAGCCTCGGTGACAGTGGTTGCGTCACAGATGGCAAACGGCACCTTCAAAAATCTGGCGAGTGTCCGGGCAAGAAGTGTTTTACCAGAGCCGGTCGGACCAATCAACAGGACGTTGGATTTGTCAATTTCTACATTTTTCTCTTCGCTGTCTGAATGAACTAAACGTTTGTAGTGATTATGAACAGCGACGGCCAGATACTTTTTGGCATGCTCTTGGCCGATTACATATTCGTCGAGATATTCTTTTATCTGGCGAGGTTTGGGCATCTCATCAAGCGTGAGAGTAGTTTTGCTCAGCCTCTTGCGATTTTGCTGCATTATGTTGTGGCACAGGTCAACACACTCCGGGCAGATAAAGACCTTGTTTGGCCCTTCGATAAACGTGTCGGTCTGAGTCGAAGCGCGACCGCAAAAACTGCAAATAGCTTTGCTCCTGGAGCTGTCTGATTGCTTGGCCATCTAATTTATCAACCCTTAAAAAACAAAAATATACGCATAATTTCACATTCTAATGCTGTAGGCTCAGGCAGGCAAGCTATTTAGTAGTATCGGCTCTTTTGGCGCATTACTGTTGTTTTAAGGCATCCAGTTTTCCAGCCCAGGGGGCGGGAATATCGTCAAAGCTCACCTGTAATACATCTATCGCATGCAGTGCATCTTCGGTTCCTGCGTTTTCACAATTGAGCCAGCAGAAAAGCTCATAATATTTAGCCCGCCACCATTGCCAATTTTGTCGGTCGGTGGGTGTTGGATTTTTTGTGAATTGAGCCAGTTTTTGCCACAGCTTAGCTGCTTCGCAAAATTGACCTTTTTTCTGCAACAGCCGGGCCCTGCAGCGAAGCGAGTCAGGCTCATTAGGATCGCGCCGACTTATCGACTGTTCGATTATTTCTTCGGTATGGTTGAGGTCGGGCTTGTTCGCATCGGCTGTCAGGATATTAAGCTCCGCCCACATTAAATCGTCAACAGGGCCGAGCGAGCAGTCCTGAAAGAAGTTGGCAATCTTGTAAGAATTCCGCAACATCACCGCATATGTTTGCGGATTGTCTTCAAAAGTCTCAATTTTGGCGAGTGTGTCTTTAACCAGGCCAAGTACTTCATCCAGATATCGGCAGTCGTCGGCATCTTCAAGGGAATCGGCAAATTGCTGCAGCAGAAGCAGTCTCTGGTTTGGGTCTTCATATGCCTCTATGCGAACTTGTTGAGCTGCGAGTTGCACAACGGCTTTTTTACTATATTTCCCGCCTGCTTGTGCAATTCTTTTCAGAATATCCTGTCCTTCAAGAGCATCGTAACACTCGAAGAGCAGTTGGGTGTACAGGTATTCTAAATCTTCAGCCATTTTTTCTGAACTTATCTGCCTGTAGTTCCTGAAAATTCTGACTGCGAATTCACATTGGTTGGAATCGGCCACATAGAGATTGTAAGCCAAGCGGCCAGCCTGTTCGGCAATTGCCGAGGCGTCAATGTCGAGATAATCACTTCTTTGGTCTTGCTGAAGTTGACTTGCGCAGGAAAGGAATTCACAAGCCTTCTTTGGTGAGGTCTGAGCAAGCGATAAACCTGCTGCATAGAAAAGCAGAGGACTTTCAAAACTCTCTGTTTCGGCCAGTGACGTGAGAATATCAGCGTGCTCTTCGATAGGTTCTTTTTGCAAGGCTGCCATTGCCGCCAGTTCAGCCTCGAAACGACATGCAGGCTTCTTGCCGGCTTTGAGTTGTGAAAGGATAATTGTTGAAGCAGAAGCAATAAGCTCTTGATGTTTTTTTAGCAGTTGCTCGAATCTTTGACAGTCACCGAACCGGTGATATAGAAAAGCAGCGGTCATAAGCCATTGATTTTTACCTTCGAAATCCTGCGTTTCAGCTAAAGCAACGGCTTGGTCCAATGCGGGATTATCTTTCTGTAATTTGACCTGTTCGAGCATTGCCCAAAGTTGCACCGGCTTTGTGTTCTCTGAAAGGGCGGTGTTAGTAATTCGATTGAGTATTGTCTCTGCGTTGCCTTTTGAATCAGGCGTAGCCTTTTCAAGAACGATAAATTTGGCCTTGAGAAATTCTAAGTCATCCCCGCCGAATTGCTGCTCCAATTGCTTTAGATTTGACAATGTAGTCGCAGCAATCTGTTTTTGTTCATCGGCATTGACCGCGAGTGCGAGATAGTAATCAATCTCGTATAACGCCAGTTGTGTTTTGTATAGATCAGCGGCAAGTTTTCGCCACAGGCCGGTCTGGCCGTAACGATGTTCCCAGTCCGGGCCTTCGTAATCTTCGATTTGGGTTTTTAGTTGCTGTTGCTGTTGTGCGATATTCTTCAAATCCTTGGCGGCTCTTTGGCATATCTCCAACAGGCTGTTCTTATCAGTCTCTGTTAAAAAAGCACCGCTGAATTCATATCCCATTCGCAACTCAAAACTCCGTTGAAAAAATATCTCTGTGGAAAGTTTCGCAAGCTCCGACAAACGGTTGATTCGTTCGGCTGTGGGAAGTTCAACTGCGCTGACGCATGTACACACAATGAAAATCAGAATCAGGGTCTTGAGCTTTAAGTGTCTTGCTATGACGTTCATTTTGTAAGCTGAAATGTGATATCGCCTAACCCCATTCCAAACAAGAGGTTATAAATCTTGGCCAGGTGGTCCCATTTGACATCATCGGTGCAGATGATTTCTACCGGGTCGGCGGGGAGCCTTTTTTGGCTTTGCAGGCAGTCGGAAATCCGCTCAGCCAAAGTTGCGAGGTTTTCATTGATTGTAGAATCTGTTATATCGATCGACATGTTAGGGTTGATTCGCACCTGACAACCGTTGGCCTTGCCGGTTATGTTTATTGTCAGAGGTTCAGGCTTGATTGTTGGTGTTTCACTGTAAGCTGTTGCTAATCGCAGAGGAAGAAAAGATTCCGGCGGTTGAAATTTGGCAGCTACTAAAAAGAAAATCAGAAGCAGAAAAATCATATCTATCATCGGAGCCATTCTCAAAGCGAAGCTGCTTTTATGGCCAGCAAAGATGCGTCTTATGCCATCGGTTTGTAGTTGTTCGATGCTCATTGCTCTTAGAGTATCAATTGTCTTTGGCGAAGTCAGCGCCGCGCTGAAGGGCTTTAGTATTTACACTAAGTGTATTGTGATAACGTTTGGCCAAAACCGCAGGCAGAGATTTGGCTGCCATCTCCGGACTTAAATGACCTTTCTTTTGCAAATATGCGCCCACCATAACCATGTTCGCTATCTTCGGGTTGCCTAATTCAACAGCCAAATCGTCGGCAGGTATCGCCAAGACTTCTATCGAATTATCTACCTGAGGTTCAGTGTCAATTAGTGAACTGTTATAGACTATGAGTCCGCCGTTTTTTACTCGTTGCGAGAATTTATTAATCGAGGCCTTGTTCATTACTATAAGCGAGCTTGGATTGCTTACCAAAGGTGAGGCTATTGGTTTGTCGGAAACAATTACCATGCTGTTAGCGGTTCCGCCTCGCATTTCCGCGCCGTAACTGGGCATATAGGTTGCTTCTTTGCCTGCGTTCATAGCGGTCTGTGCGAGGAGCTTGCCGGCCAGTATTATTCCCTGGCCCCCGAAGCCGGCAATGATGATTTCTTCTAAGTTATGGTTGGAAACTTGTTCCATTTACAATGCTCGTGTTTAAGATTAACGTCCTTGGTTATACTAATAAAATGATTTGAAAAAAAGCGTCATAACTTTCCAAAGAAACTACTTAAGTCAAAATAAACATCTCTTGTTTGTCCGTCTTTTGTTCTTATCGTCAAGACGTCTGCTGGTTTATCGTTACAGTCTATCAAAGCCTGCTTTATACGTTGATAACCGGGATAGTTCAAACGTAACCATTCATATTCAGCTTCAACACCGAATAAGTGATTGTTTGCTTGTATGATTATGATATCATCACAACTTGTTCCATTTCCCCCCGATGTATTTGCAAAACCTGGTTGGGTAATATGCTTTACTTGTGATGTATTACCAGGGTTAGGTGTCTGGGGCGAGCAACCAACCATGCTTAGTATAACAATTAAAAACATGGACTTTTTCATAACCATCTCCGCTCGCAATGGCGATTAACTGAGTTTATGATCCTTAAAACATCCCAACGGAAATGCCTTAATCATTTCGTTTTCAATCCATTTAAGTGAATCAGCCGGCTTTACCCGCCAGCCGGTCGGGCAGGGTGACAGCAACTCGACCATCGACAGACCTTTTTCCCCGGCGACCTGAAGCTCGAAAGCGTGCTTCACCGCCTTTTTAGCCTTGCGAATTTCGGCCGGCTTGTGCAGCGCGCATCTTTCTATGTATATAGCGCCCGGCAGGACGGATAATAGTTCGCACACCTGAAGCGGATAGCCCTGAAATATTGCTTCTCTACCTTCGGGCGTTGTTGCTGTTACCTGGCCCAGAATGGTCGTAGGAGCCATTTGGCCGCCGGTCATGCCGAAGATTGCATTGTTAATGAAAATAACCGTAATCGACTCGGCCCGATGTGCGGCGTGGATAATCTCGGCTGTGCCTATGGCAGCCAGGTCACCATCGCCCTGATACGAAAAGATAATCTTGTCGGGGTTGGTTCTTTTCATGCCTGTTGCAACGGCAGGGGCTCTGCCGTGGGCGACCTCGACCATATCAACATCGAGATAATCGTAGGCCAGGACGGCGCAGCCAACCGGTGCTATGCCGATAGTCCGTTCTTTAACATCGAGCTCATCTATTGCCTCGGCAACAAGCCTGTGAGCAATACCGTGGCCACAGCCGGGACAATAATGCGTTGGGACATCTTTATAAGTCGGCGTTCTTTTGAAAACAGCTTTCATTTTGTCACGCTTTATGCTTCGTCCATAATTGTCTGATTCTTTCGAGTACCTGCTCGACTGTGGGGACACCGCCGCCAGCTCTGCCGTAGAAAACAACGGGGCATTTGCCTGCTACGGCGAGTTTGACATCTTCAACCATCTGGCCGAGACTCATCTCAACCACAAGAAAAACTCGAAGTTGCCCTGCGGCTTTGCTTATCTTCTCAGAGGGGAAAGGCCACAAAGTGATTGGTCGTATCCAGCCGACGTTTATCCCTTCCTGTCTGGCTTTATCTACCGCCGAACAGACAATTCTTGCGGCAACTCCGTATGCGACAACAATAATTTCAGCCGAGTCAATTTCAAACTGCTCACAGAGTATTTGGTTCTGTTCGACCTGGTGGTATTTTTCCTGAAGTTTGTAGTTTAGCTCTTCAAGTGCGCCTTCCTTGAGCCAGAGCGACCTTACGATATTCTGCTTTCTTCCCTTAGCTCCGGTAAGTGCCCAGTCCTTAGCAGGAAGTTTCGGACGAGGCTTGGTATTTCCTGTGATTCTTTTTATCGCGTTGTCGGCGTTATCGAGCACGACCGGCTCCATCATCTGGCCCAGGATGCCGTCAGCTAATATTAGAACAGGCATTCGGTACAAATCAGCCAGCTCGAAGGCC
>CAZNXD010000091.1:0-6837 GCA_964576935.1 uncultured Pirellulales bacterium
ATTGTTTAATTTGTCTTTTTTGACCCATTTTGATATCCTATAAACTCAGTCCAGGAAAGGGATGTTTCGTTACAGGTAAAAGCGATTTTTGCAGGATTTTTTCCGTAGAGGGGCTGAATTTTAAAAAAAAGTCAATAATGTGTAACGAAACACAGCCAAGTTGGACTGTTATATTGGCCTTATACATAGAATATGCATATAGACAGCGAAATAGACGTTATTGGATTGGTTAAGCAGGCGCAGCGCGGCGACAGTGCGGCTATGTTGCTGTTGTCCGAGCAAGTCGCCGAGAAGCTATTGCCCTATATCCAGGGACTGACCCTGGACTACAACCTGTCTGAGGATATTCTGCAGGAGACGCTCTTGGAATTGGTCAAATCGCTTAATAAAGTCAAAAACCCCGAGAGTTTCTGGTGCTGGATATACCGTCAGGCTCTCGGCAAAGCCCAGCATCACTTTCGCAGCCACCGCAGACAAAGGTCAATTGTACTGAGGGTTGCAACGGGCCTTTTAGGCCAGGCCACGCACGAGAGCCTGAGCGGTCTTAACTATGCGATGAGGAAAGAGCTTTCAGATGTTGTCCTCAAAGCGATGGGTGCACTGAAGCTGGAATACAGAAATGTGTTGATATTGCGATGCTATGAGGACTTGTCTTATGCCGAGATTGCTGAGACGATGAACTGCAAGGAGATATACGCCCGCGTCCTGTTCCTTCGCGCCAAAAGGTCCCTTCGAAAACAGCTTGGCTATGGCGGCTTCGGTAAAGAATACCTTCTGGCCGCCCTTGTATTGTTCAGAATTCTTATCAAACCGAGCGAGGCCACATCAACAACAGTCTTGTTCACGGCAAGCATTGTACAGGTGGATGCATTTGCCGCAGTCATAAGTCTGTTAGCTTCAAAATTTGGGCTGCTGGTAACTTCTCTGGTGACTTTATTTACAGTCTATGCAACAACAAGGACGGTCCTCTACGGTATCGGGGCCCTGATTTTATCTTTGTATATACTCTTCTGTTTATGGTTAGCAACCCTGTATACTCGATAGTGACCTCGGCCGCTTCCAGAGCATGTAATACCCCCCTACAACTATACTTTCAGAACTCTGGGCGGCTGAGAAATGATTGACAGATGAGGGTGGATTTCGTATACTATTTTTAGTGTTTTTGCCGCGATGTCAGCATCATATTGACATATCAATTTTTTGGCCACAGGGTGGTGTTCAGTGAGAACCTGTTGTTTAATCCTTATTTTTGCGCTCAGTAATTCGATTTCTATTGCTGATATGGTGCCGTTCGTGATACCGGGGCAGCAAGAGCCTAACTCGCTTTTGGCTGTACAAAACGAGCCTGTCGGGACAGAACGAATTACCGCAGATGGCGACCATTTTGCGCTAAATGGAGAGCGAATTAATATCTGGGGCGTTAATATCACTTTCTACGGGCATTTTCCAAGTCATGAAGATGCTCCGATGGCTGCCGAGCGACTTGCCGCGATGGGGATAAACTCTGTTCGCAGCCATCAATTAGACCATTCAAACTATCCGCGGGGAATCTGGGACCCGAATGACGAAACCTCTTTTCATCCTGAAGCTCTGGACCGGTTGGATTATTTCATCAACGAGTTGGCCCAGAGGGGAATTTACATCAATATGAATCTGCATGTCGGGCGAACACACAGTCAGTATCTTGGCATGCCTGATCCAACTACCGACTATGACAAAATCGTAGGGATTTTTATGCCGCAATTGATAGCGGCTCAGAAAGATTATGCTCAGGAATTGCTGGGGCATGTGAATCCGTATCGAGGGATGCGTTATGCCGACGACCCGGCAATTGCCTTTGTGGAGATAACCAACGAGGACAGCCTTTTCATGTGGAGCGCTTCGGAGACCCTGCGAAGCCTGCCGAGCTACTACGGTGACGTTCTGCAACAGCAATATAATAACTGGCTTGCCGATGAATATGTTGATACGAATGGATTAAGGCTGGTTTGGAACGCAAATGTTGAGCCGCTGGGTGACAATGTTCTGACAAGCTTTGTGGACCACTTTAACGACCCGAATGTTGACCCTGATGATAAGTGGTATGTGGAACAGCATGAGGGATGCCAAGTCGTATTTTCACTTGCCGACTATCAGTCAAAGACCGGCGCGAAATTTGACGTAATTATCGCTGATGACCAATGGTGGCATCTGCAGGCTAAGCAGGCCAACCTGGATATCGCAGAGGGTCAGTATTATACCCTGAGCTTCGAAGCGGTCGCTGAACAGTCTCGTCCGATTATATGCAACGTAGGGCAAAATCATACTCCCTGGGATAATTTAGGTCTTTATCGCAATATCGATTTAACCACCACGTGGCAAAATTATGAATTCGGTTTTACAGCAACGGACAGTGATGATAACGGCAGGGTCACTTTCAGCTTTGGGGGGCTGAACGACGCGACGTTCTACTTGAGAAATCCACAGTTGCGCACGGGCGGTCAAATCGGTCTTATGGAAGATGAATTCATCGAGACAGGCACCGTCAGATTATTCGTCGATACCGAAGTTAAAGAGCGAGCCGTAGACCGCATGCGGTTTCTTGCTATTACTGAAAAGGCATATTTCGATGATATGTATGGTTACATAAAAAATGACGTTAACTGTGGAGCGCTGGTCACCGGCACGATTGCTTTTGGTCCGTTGGGTCTCTATGCACAAAGCGATATGGATTACATCGATGGTCATGCGTATTGGCAGCATCCGGTATTTCCAACCTCGCCGTGGCATCCTGTGGATTGGTATATTTATCAAAGACCAATGACCGACTACATCGACCAGGCAACTTTGTTCGGTCTGGCAGGCCGCCGGTTAGGTAAAAGCGCTACTTATGCAGGTAAGCCTTTTACAGTTAGTGAATACAACCATTCGGCGCCGCTGGACAGCCAGGCATCATGTATTCCGATGCTCGCATCTTTTGCAGCGGCTCAGGACTGGGATGGTCTATGGATATACAATTATACCCACGAAAATGACGCGTGGGATAATAACTATCTGTACCGGTGGTTTAATATTATACACAATCCGGCAAAGTGGGGATTTGTCCGGGCGGCGGCAAGTATATTCCGCGACGGCGGGATTGGGCCAGTCGGAAATGTATATTCTTACGTCGGACTGACAGAGCCAAGCGACCCATTGCCCGGCCTGGCGGATTTACATCTAAAGCATGACAGGGACCTGTTCGGTGTTCTTGCGGAACAGGCGGGTATCTCACGTGAGGATTTGCTGAACAATCGTATTGTTAATACCTTGTACGAAACAGGCACTATATATTCTCCGAATGAGCCGAACCAAACAACTCTGGACTGGCAAATCGCCGGTGACGGCAAAGGGATTTACAGCGCGGTCGGAAGTACAGCAGGAGTTTATGTCGGCCATCAGGATAAATTCCTCTCGGCGAGTAACGGCACCATCGAGATTAATGAACCAGACTTTGTATCACTAACTATTACATCGCTGGATTCGGATAACACAACAGCACCATTACCGAATGGAAAAAACATACTTATTACAGCCATCGGACGCTGTGAAAATACCGGCATGATATACACGCCGGACCGCACCAGCGTAGGAGATGACTGGGGACATGCTCCGGTTCTTATAGAGCCGGTTTCGGGTGCAATAAGATTTCCGTTCAAGGGAATTAGATGCTATGCCTTAGGACCTGACGGCACGATAAGATACACGGTTCCGACAAGTGTTGAAGGCAACCAAACGGTCTTTGAAATGTCGCCGGTATATGAAACGATGTGGTACCTACTGAACGTTACCGGAGACGTTGACGGAAATGGGCAGGTATCCTTTGTTGATTTTAGCAAAATAGGCCAAAGCTGGTTACAGGATGAACAATCAGTGGATATTGCTCCGGTGCCTTACGGCGACGGTATAGTTGACTTCGAGGACATGGCTGTTTTAGTTGATACATGGCTTGTTAATCTTAATCCTTAGTTCCGACTTCGCAAGCAACTAAGTGCAAAGTCACCACACAGGGAGGGAACAGCGACATAATAAATAGCTTTACAGCTATGGGTGATTGAATATAATCACAGTCGCAAATGTGTGGAGGCTTGCGCGGTTGAGGAATTTGGACAAAAAGCTAATAACTTTGATATTCTGCGTTGCATCAGCTCAGCAATTGAACGCGGAATTTCAGGTTAACACCCGGACGAGTTTGAGCCAAGCCTCGGCGGCCATAGCGGCGGATAGTAACGGCAGCTTTGTTGTTGTCTGGAGCAGCTATTACAGCGGCAAGTCTAATGAAATAAGGGGCAGGCGCTTTTCAGCAGATAGTTCTCCGATCGACGCGAATGAATTCGAGGTAAATACAACCCAGACCGGTAACCAGAAAGAGCCTGATGTTGCAATGGATGCTGAAGGCAATTTTGTAGTTGTATGGCAAGGGCCCGGTATTAGCGAGGATGATATTTTTGCCCAGAGATTCGACGCTAACGGACAAAAGATTGACGGTGAGTTCATGGTCAACACTGTTACTTCTTCCGACCAGATACTGCCGAGCGCAGCGATGAATGCCAGTGGCCGCTTTATAGTCGTCTGGGAAAGTGATGACTTGCCGGAGCCGGGTAACCAAGCGATATGCGCGCAATGCTACGACAGCAACGGACTGAAACTTGGCAGTGAGATTATATTGAATGACCCTAACTTACCTGTGTGCCGGTATCCTGATGTGGCGATGGGTAATGACAGCAATGCAATAGTGGTTTGGGTCTGGGACGGCTCGAAAGAATCGATTTGGAGAAGGACTTTTCCGGCGGATGGTAATAACCCGCCGTACAATGCGCATAAGGTGAATGACTCGCTGAATATCAGATCGCTGACTATGCCGACAGTGTGTGTGGATTCGGCGGGCAATTATATCATCGCGTGGGACGGGCGTACGGAAAGCTACGAAGAAGATGATATTTACGTTCGGCCTTATCACTGGAGCAACATAGAATGGCCGAGTCAGTACATGGTGAATACAACCATTGATAATACGCAGAGAAACCCAGCGGTAGCATTTTTGACGGATGCGAATCAGGGAGATTGGGGACAAGGGACATTTGTTGTACTGTGGGAAGGTGACTGTGATAGTAACGATACCAAAAGGGATATATTCGGACAGCGGATGTTTGTTGATTATAATTTGCCGCTGCAACTTTGTAAAATCGGGGATGAGTTTCGGGTCAATACCTATACATTTGAAGAGCAGGTTTATCCGGCGGTGGCACGTACGAGTGAAAATAGTTTTGCTGCGGCGTGGCAGAGTTTCGGCCAGGATGGCTCGGGGTACGGAATCTTCGCAGAAACGGGGCCGAAAGTCGGCTCGGCTGATGTTGACGTCGATGGTGATGTTGATCTCGGTGATTACTGCGTGATGGCCGGTGAATGGCTGAATGACGGTAATGATTTGGAAGCTGATTTGGTCGACGACAATAGAATCAACAAGCAGGATTTATCGGCGATGGGCAATCAGTGGCTGACGCTGCGGTATAGCTGCGGTGACGTTGAGCTGAGCGGTGATACTAAAATTGATTTTGCAGATTTTGCGAAGCTGGCGGCGAATTGGCAGATGCAGGGACCGCTGAGCAGTGATATTGACGGTAATGGGGTGGTAAATACAAGTGATTTGAAGTGGCTGCTGCTGCACTGGGCGAAAAGCTGCGAATAACCGCTAACTGCGGGTAAAAAGGTCCGATTTTTTTAGTTGAAATGTACTCAGAAACAGTCTATAGTAAAGGTTTTCGGTAATCTGGACGACTTAGAGTGTGGCAAGGCGGCCGGGTGAGAAATTATCAGATATTTTGAAAGGTTGCGATATTTATGCTGAAAGTTAAGTCACGTGCAGGCGAATCAGTACAGCAGATGATAAGACGATTCAAGAAGCTGTGTGAAAAAGAAGGTCTGATTAGAGACATGAAACGAATGAGCTACTACGAAAAGCCTTCCGAGAAGAACCGCAGACGTATTCGCAAGGCCCAGCGGGCCGGATTGAACTCGCGAAGACCGTTATAAGCCCGCCATACAAACGGCGGATAAACCCGCACTAAAGAGGACTCATAAAAAATGCCCGAGCAGGCCTGAGGGAACTTGGGCCTGCTCGGTTTTTTATTTTTGGAGCGGCCAAAAAACCGCATCGCCTTCCTCACGATCCCATAACATAACCCCGCCATCCTTATATCGATGAACCTTTCCGCCATCATCGATGAGATTCCGGCTGAGACTATACAGGATAAAATCTCCATCAGTTTTTCTATAGATTAACGCTGTGTTGCTGAATGGGTCCATAGGTAATTCTTTGAGCAACTTTGTCTGCACCAATACATCCAAAGTTTCAGGATAGCTGCCGTTTTGTCGCTTGTATCTTTGTAACGCTACCACCGCGATAAAAGCTTCCGACTCAGCTTTAATCCTGTACGGAAGTCTGCACACCGGGCCGACTGCCGGCATCAGAATCGCAATAGGCCAATATCTGACTCGTTTTATGCGAGACCACCGGTCAATATCTAGTCCAGCATCAACGTCGCTGCGGCTGAGTTGCCATGGTGTAAGCAGTGCCCGTTCATCCAAAGAATCATATGCATGCCCAACCATTTTTGTCATTTTTTTTCTGCTCGGGCTGATTAACGATGCTCCCAAGGCTGGAAAGTATGCATCAAAACCATCCAGATATTCATCCTGCCCAAAATAGTTCCTAAGACCGGTAGGGGCCATATGGCCGGAGCCTCTGCCATTGTCGGTATAGGATCTTTGAATGAAATCCATTAAAAGGAAGCGCTCGCTCTTAATGTCAGCTTTGAA
>CAZNXD010000092.1:0-3248 GCA_964576935.1 uncultured Pirellulales bacterium
GAAAATAGCTATTGCCTCGGACCACGCAGGATTCACCTACAAAGAGATTGTCAAAACAAGGCTCATCGAGCTCAGCCACAAAGTCACTGATTTTGGAACACACTCAACCGAATCCGTTGACTACCCCGATTTTATTCGGCCAGCCGCACAAGCCGTCGCAGAAGGAAAATGCGAAAGGGGAATCGTATTTGGCGGCTCAGGAAACGGCGAAGCTATCGTAGCCAACAAGGTCAAAGGTATACGATGCGCGATTGCATGGGACCTGCGTTCAGCCAGGCTGTCACGCGAACATAACGACGCCAACATGCTGAGCCTCGGTGAACGAATGCTCAGCATTCATGAAGCTATTGAAATCGTCGAGCTCTGGCTCGAGACCGATTTCCAGGGCGGAAGACACCTGCATCGTATCAAAAAAATCGACTAACAAAACACTACCAAAAATTATTTACGTTGAGAAATCACTTACGGGGGGATTTCATGACAACTGCACAATCATACCGAACCAACTTTACAAAAGCAGCTTATCTTTACGAATCACTCAGAACAACCAGGCCTACAACGAAACGTGACCTCAAAAACTACGTCAAAGTCTTCCTCGGTCTTGACATCCCCGACAGGAAAATCTGTCCCGAACATAACGCGCCGATCGACTATCTCTGGCACAGCTTCAATTCAGATTTCACTCTGCTTAGCCAGGCCAACGGCGACTGCATCGTCTGGGCAAACCGGGCAGGCGGCAAAACCGAACTTGCCGCTATAGCAACGCTGCTCGACTGCGTCTTCAAACCGAACTGCAAATCGCGAATCCTTGCAGGCTCAGGCGACCAGGCCTTTCGAATGTACGAATACTTTTTGAACTTCCTCAAAGACGGCTTCGATAAGTTTCTAAGCGAACCGCCGAAAAAAGACTCTTGTCACTTCACAAACGATTCCGATGTCGAGGTTCTGACTCAATCAGCCACAAGCATCCGAGGCCAGCACATACAAAAGCTCCGCTGCGACGAAGTCGAACTGTTCGAAGAAGACGTCTTTAATGCGGCTAAGTTCACCACACAAAGCAGATATGATATCCTCGCAGCCATGGAAGTCATCAGCACTATGCATCGTCCGTATGGCCTGATGCAAAAGCTCGTCACCAACGCTCAAAAGCACAACACACCTATTTTCAAATGGTGCATCTGGGAAACAATCGAAAAATGCACCGATCGCTCATGCTCGCAATGTCCCTTATGGAACGACTGCCAGGCTAAAGCTAAAAAGGCAAACGGATATCTCAAAATCGACGACATTATCACACAGATGCGACGCTCCAGCCGAGCCTGCTTCGAATCAGAGATGCTCTGCAACAAGCCCTCACTCGAAAACGTCGTCTTCGATGAATTCGAACCGGACATCCACGTCAAAGAAGTTGACTACGACCCAAACCTTCCTTTGTATCGCAGTCTTGACTTTGGCTTCATCAATCCGTTCGTCTGCCTCTGGATTCAGACTGATGACGAAGGAACCGTCCGCGTCATCGATGAGTACGTCAGACACCGCGCAACAATTCACATCCACGCCCAGCAGATAAAACAACGTACGCCCGGTACTGTAACAGCAACTTTTGGCGACCCGGCAGGCCAAAGCCCGAACGATGTCACCGGAACAAGCGCAATCCGCGAATTAAAGGCTTTAGGAATCCCGACTCGATATCGAAAAAGTACAATTCTTGAAGGCATCGAACTGATTAGACGTGCCCTTCGAAGCGGCGATGGAAAAAGCTCACTCGTAATTTCACCCAAATGCGACAGGCTTATCGAAGCCATGCAATGCTATCACTACCCCGATTCGAGCAAAGATGGTACGGGCGGACCCATGTGTCCGCCCTCTGAACTGCCCTTAAAAGACGGCGTATATGACCACCCCATCGACGCACTGAGATACTTCTTCGTAAACCACAAACATGAAATCCCTATAAAAATACGTAACTACTGATTAAAACAGATTTTATGACAAAAGTAAGTGTTTAACCTAATTGAAAGCAACAAGAAAAACTTCTGTTTTACAGAAGATTCTTGTGGAAAATACCGAAAAATAACGTATAATATTCTGTGGAATAAAAATAGGAGGATGAATCATGAATATCGGGGAAAACTTAAGAGCAGCAAGAGAGGCTATTGGCTACACTCTTGAAAGAACTGAGAAGGAAAGCGGAATCGGTGCTTCTTCTCTCAGTGAGTTTGAGAACGGTAAACGTGAACCAAAGTTCTCTCAACTCAGCAGGTTAGCAGAGATATATAAGAGATCTATAGATTTCTTTTTGACAGATCATCTGCCTCCTGAACCTATAATGCTTTGGCGTGATGGGCCAACCAATTCGGAGGAAATGAAGGAAACGGAAGCAGAGTTTCGGCGTTTATGCCAACAGTATTACAAATTAGAACTGTGCACATCAGAAATTCACAAAACAACATTGCCGCACCCGGACATTACAAATCCTCAAGATTTTAGCTTTCGACAAGCCGAGTCATTTGCAAGAAAGGTGCAAAACGAACTCTGTCTCGGCGATATTCCATGTGCTCTTCTTAAAAAAATTCTTGAAGAGAGGTACTCTGTAAAAATCTTTCATTTGGAGTTTAATGGAAGCGCGATATCCTCTGTTTCAGAATTCGGTCCAGCTATTCTCTTGAATAGCAAAAATGTACTATGGCGTAGAAACTATGACCTTGCTCACGAACTTTTTCACCTTTTGACGTGGAGCACGTTCAGAGCAGAAAGTAAAGAACCGAATGAGAGCGAAGAAAAACTTGCCAATGCTTTTGCTAGTATTCTTTTGTTGCCAGATGGGCCGTTGCAACAAAGGTTAGCAGCTCTTGTCGACAAACAAGACCAGGCACCTTTAGACCGCTTAGATGATTTAGCAAGGGAATTTGGTGTTTCACTGGATGCTGTAGTCTATCGCATATCCAATCTCTTCCAAATTAAGAAAGAAGATACTGAACAATATCTTGCCGCAGCTAAACAGCTGGCGAAACTTCATAAGCCTAGAAAATCGGATGAACCTGAAACATTACCAGAAAGATACTGCGATTTGGCCCAGCGTGCATTAAGAAATGGCAGGCTTTCACTAATGCAGTTTGCCAAATACATGAATATAAGCTATAAAAAGGCACAGGAATATCTGGCTGACGATGAGGATTTCACGGATGAAAAAATTTCAATTCCTGTTGCTTGACGCTGGACCTATTATCAAACTTTTTGAACTTGGT
>CAZNXD010000092.1:3258-6814 GCA_964576935.1 uncultured Pirellulales bacterium
GAAGACGAAGCAGTTTATGCGAATATCAATGGAGCCAAAGAGTACATTGACTTTGGTCTAAAAACTTGGGAGGAGAAAGGGCTCGTCAAGATTGTAGAAACTACTCCTTCTCAAATTAGCAATATGCACGTTAATACTGGAATAGGTAACAAATATGCTATCGACCCAGGGGAGGAAGAATCTATTGCTTACCTTCTTCTAAGCTCTGAGGAATTGCACTTATGCTCCTCAGATGGCGCTGTTTTCAGTGCGCTCGGTTTTTTAGGCAGATCAGATTCAGGAATTTCTCTAGAAGAAGTGTTCCAGATATTGGGACTTACTGCCAACCTAGAATGGAAATACACAAAGAAATTCAGGCAAAAATTCACTCTCTTGGGCCAATCTGATTCGATTCAGAACATGTAAATCTAACCTATGACCACCCCATCGACGCACTGCGTTACTTCTTCGTAAATAGCCGCCCAAAGTCACCGCCGATTACTCGTCGTTACTAAATTTCTAATATCGGGTAATTTTTACTTGAAAACGGCAGCCAAAAGGTTATACTCTCTTTTCAGCAGGTCAGGAGGATCTAAAAGCACTCAACCCACGAAGAGTACCCCGTAATGGATTTTGTTTTGTATTGAATCGGCTTGTATGGTGACCGTAGCCGTACAAGCGCCATAATACAAACAGAAAGTACATTAAGGAGCAAGGTCATGAAAAGTACAATAACAATCGTATTACTGTGCCTCATTTTTTCGCCTACACTTTTGGCCGGCAACAACGAGCTGACACCCGCGCAGATAGAACAGCAAGTCGCTAATCGCCGCCGGGAAATTGAAAACTACTACCAAGGCCAGATTCTTGAGGTGACTCTCCGGGCGCAAAAGAAACTAAGCCAGCTTGAAATTGACGATTCGCTGATTTACAAATCTTTAGAATCCCATACCATCGCAGCGGAATTAGTATCAGGCATCGCAACAGGTCGCTATGAACTTTGGCCGGAACCTGACCGCCGGTTCAATAATTGGAATCTTCACAGAATACACTACGGCGCTGGGTACGCCGCGGGAAGCCGCACAACTACAATTGAAGACAGCCTGATTACCGAATGGACAAGCAACCTAAGTGGAGCCAGCCTGGTTGCCAATCGGTCATACATGGACAAATACAGAAATGAAGTTGTCGGCAACTTCACAAAAAGATTTGTCAACGCTAAAAGAAAAATCAACGAAATGAAAACTGATATAATCGCAAGACGCGATACTGACATCCTCTTACTTGAAACTCAAAGGCGCTACGCTCTGACTGTCGGCCTTGACGAGTATAGAAAATATCTCGAATCTCCGCCGATTGCCGTCGAAAGGAAAGATCCAAAAAATGTTGTCACGGCCATCCTTTACTCTGACGACAAACCAGCCGCCGTATTAAACGGAAAAATCGTCCACGTTGGTGACGAACTTGATGATGACATAAAAATCACAGAGATAAATAAAGACAGCGTCGAGTTTCAAAAAGATGATAATACCTGGTGCCAGGCCGTCGGCGAAAAACCTAAAAAATACTGGTGATAGACGTCAAGAGACCAGGGATGCCTGAACATCTTTACTGTTGGAATTAAGAAATTCAACGCCGCTTATGATTTGTTGCCCGCAGCAAATCTGTCGACGCCCTGAGATGCTTCTTCGTAAACTATAACCACTCGGGTAAAATCTCGAATCGAAGATACTAAAACCTATTAACGGAATGAAATGGCTTTTGAAGGTTCGGCCGATGTGTCTGTATCACCAGAATAAATAAACTGGAAAACAGGCTGACTTGGCGAGCTATATGACTGTATAATCCTTTCTTGTTCAGCAACATCCCAGCGGTCAACTAATTCCGCATTGTTATTCACTATCACTGTGGTAACTTTTTGGGCGCCCTTTTTGCAACGAAAATCAAATCGGCTGTAATTGCTTGGGATTTCAAGCTGATTCCACTTATAGTACCATATCTTTTCGGCATCGTGCAGCACTACGACAGGGACGTTTCGCTCCATCGCCAGATTAGCCACAAGGCATCTTGTCTGTGCCGCCCCATCGCTGAATACAAGATCGAACCTGGTGTCTTTATTATCGAAGTATTGAAAAACAGCCCTTGGGTCAAATTGAAAAACATGATGCCAGTTTGGCGAATCAATCTCCGATACCATCTTGTCGTACCATTCTTTGCTTTCCTGTTCAACACTAATAACCAACTGGGAGTTCTTCGCAAAGTAAGTTGTGCTGTGTTTGCCAAGCCCGAACTCAAGAACGCTGTCTATGTTGAAAGTAGCAAAGACTTTCTCGAATACTGCCAGATGACCGCCGTAATTATCAAATTCCACTTCCGCCATTCTACCCTTCCGGAGGCTCTTTCTGCTTTAATTATACTTTATTACCAACCCGCCAATCTTATATCGGCCGGTTATTCTTAATTTCTAAAGTTAATTACAATGCCAAAATATCGGAATAGCTTAACATCAGCATGAAAACACTCAACCGCTGCAAACGTAAAAAAAGATGGCTGCCGCAAGCGACAGCCATCTAATTATCAGCATCCGGCAAGCTCAAATTTATCTGAGCAGCGACAATGCCATCTGAGGCACTGCATTTGCCTGAGCCAGCATAGCTACACCTGCCTGAGCAAGGACCTGATTCTTGGTCATCTCGGCCATCTCGGTCGCTACATCAACATCACTAACTCGAGACTCCGAAGCCATTAGATTCTCCTTCTGGATATTCAGCACTGCAACAGTGCTTTCCAGACGGTTCATCATGTAACCGAACGCCGCACGAGCAGAATCCTTGGCCGAAATAGCGTCGTCAATTGTGGCCAATGCATCCTTGGCGTCGGAGGCGTCGGCAATGCTCAGCCCGGTTGTGCCCAAAGCATGTGAAGCACTCGTCAAATTGGCTGTGTCGACCGTAATGAAATCGTCTGACCCGCCGAAGTGAATCGTTACTGAATCACCGGCACTGTTGAGCATCTGGATATTGTTGAACTTCGTTGCCCCAGCGATACGGTCGATTTCCTTACGCATCTCATCGAACTCACTATGCATCAGGGTTCGCTGTGCGTCACTGTAGGAACCGGTCGAAGCTTGCTCGGCCAACTGTTTCATACGAACCAGTGCATCATCAACAACGGCCATTGCCCCTTCCATGGTCTGCAACATACTGATACCATCCTGGGCATTTCGAGTACCCTGCTCCAAAACGGCTATGTCGGCACGCATCAACTCGCGAACCGCCAAGCCGGCAGCGTCGTCCTTGGCGCTGTTGATACGAAGACCTGAGCTTAAACGCTCGACGCTCTTTGCCAAGCTGTCGTAGCTTATGCCCAGCTGCCTCGCGGCACTAGCTGCCATAATGTTGTTCTTGATTGCTAACATATTCCTGACTCCTAAAAAAGTAACTTGTTCTCATCCCAGACCTAACGATTATGCGTCCTTGCCTCAGATGGAACCCGCGCCAAAGGCACCACACTTAACGTAGGTTTTGCACCAGCTGCTATATCGGTAGCATAGTGACACGCTTTAGGTATTTCCCTG
>CAZNXD010000093.1:0-4276 GCA_964576935.1 uncultured Pirellulales bacterium
ACGCGGCTCGCAACGAACGAGTTGGGGGACGTCAGATTACAATTACTCTGCACCGTATGATTATGAATTCTCCGAAGGGCCTGTTTGTTGACCATATCAACCAC
Source organism: uncultured Pirellulales bacterium (assembly GCA_964576935.1). Classification (GTDB taxonomy): domain Bacteria; phylum Planctomycetota; class Phycisphaerae; order Sedimentisphaerales; family Anaerobacaceae; genus CAYMOE01. Next base: position 105 of record CAZNXD010000093.1, read on the forward strand.
GACGGCTTAGATAACCGCAGGGCTAATCTTCGATTAGCTACGCACGCTCAGAACAATCGCAACAGGCGCAAGGTGAGCACGGCAATGAGGTCAAGGTTCAAAGGTGTGAAGCCACGGATAAAATCGGGTTCGTGCGAGGCACAAATTATGGTCAATGGAAAAAGCATATATCTCGGCACATTCAAAACGGAAATCGAAGCGGCCAAGGCATACGATAAAGCTGCAAAGAAGTATCACGGTAAGTTTGCGTATCTGAATTTCCCCAGCACTAAAACGTGAAAACGACGTTTTAGTGCTGGACTTACGCCCCAGAATTAATGATTTTCTCTCTGTGTAATCTGCGATGAGATAGTCGTGCTGTTTCACCCGGTGAGCAGCTCGAATTCTTCGATACTGAGTGACTGCTTCAGTTTCTGCAGCGCGGTCAATTCGATTTGCCGCACGCGTTCCCTCGCCAGGCCAAGGTCGTCTCCTATTTGCTGAAGTGTTTTGGAATGTTTGATAACCGGCCCGCCCGTCAGGCCGTAGTGATGCAGAATCACATATTGCTCCCGCTCATTCAATTCATTCTTTATAACCTGAACAAGACTGTTGCGTGCCCGCTCAAGAGCTCCGAAATCTACTGCTTCGGTGAGCCTGAGGTTCCTCTGAACATCTTCGAGCAATGCCGCCGTCGATTTGTCCGGTCTTGCGCCCTCAGCCGGCACTTTCCGCGCGAAATCTCTCGTAATGACCCACGATGCATAAGTTGCAAAGCGAAAGCCTTTCGAATAATCGAACTTCTCCACCGCCCGCATAAGAGCCATATTACCTTCGCTTATCAACTCCTGCAGTGACGCTCCTGTTGAAGTGTGCTTGCTTGCGATACTGACGACAAGCGGCAGGTTGGATTCGATAATAATCTTTTTTATACGCTCAGCCTCATCAAGATATCTTTCTACCCGGCTGAGCTTTCTGCCTGAAACATAAGCATGCTTAATATCAGCCCGTTCTGTTGACGCAAGGTATTTAAGGTAATTGTATCTTCTAAAAAGTTCCGCTTCATGGTCTCTTGTAAGTCTCTCGACGCTTTTGAGCGATTGCAGATATTTCGCAAGCGAGCCGCCGACAAGTTGCAGCTTATTTTTAGCTGTGCTCTTTCGCCGACATTTCTGTAACATCCCCGCCAGTATCATATCGAACGCGTCTTTTTTGAGAAATTCATCGCTCTCGATAAACTCAATTTTCTTTCCCAACAGTGCCTTTGCTCTTTTCTGATTTATTATTCGATAAACGGCGGCCCTGCACCGATTAAATTGTTTGCACAGTTCCTGTATATCAACGCCCTGCCGATACAACCGGTAGATTTCATTAATATCACTCTGCTTAAGCCGCTCCGGCACAAACTTAAAAATCTTACCCCGTTTGTGATTCTGGTCATAAGCAAGCAGCAGTTGCCTTACGGTTTCATCTCCCCTGCCCATCTGCTCAGCCACTGTCTTGATGACCTGTCGTCGCGAAAGCTCACCGCTCTTGGCCAGTGCCTTGGCCTTTTCTATCACCCGCCGTCTTTCATCTTCGCTCAGCCGTTCGAAATCTTTTGCTCTCTCCGCCAAATCGGGATGCTCCTTCAAAAACCTTTGCAGTTCTGACTCTGTCACCGCAAGCCGTTTCCTGCCGTCGGCGAAAACAAATTTCCTCGCAAGCATCCCCTTCTGGCGCCATCGTCCGATTGTCTTGGTTGTCACTTTGAGCGTCTCGGAAAGTTCATCTATGGTATAGACCTTCTCATTCTGTTCATCCACACACTCAGCCACCTTGCCGCTCAACTTCCAGACGAAGATTTGTAAATCCTCCGCCAACTCGTCACCGTCAATTAACTCCTCAGGCAAATCCTTGGGGTGATAATTTGTGATTCGGAAGCACACGAACTCGAAGGGGTATTGCTTTTGAGGGTCGATGCTGTGGAATAGTTGTTCTGTTGCTTTAAGGTACTCGGCACGCTTGCCGGGCGATACAAACTTAAGCTGCATCAGCAATTGTTCCAGATGATGATTCCGTATCCCGCGCATTATCTTATACCAGCTTTAACTTAGCCCTGTCACGCCGCCCATTTTCCAACTTCACCAGGTGTCCATTTTAACAAATTAAGAACAAAAAAAACAGCGCCGAAGCGCTGCTTTTTATATTTCAGCTCTTTAATCTTATCGTCTTAGGCAACCATACTCTTAACCAAATCGACCGCCGAGGCCGCGTCCGGCGAATAGCCGTCGGCGCCAATCTTATCGGCATAGCCCTGTGTCACAGGTGCCCCGCCGATAATCACTTTGGCGTTTATATTCGCCTCTCGGATAGCCTGGAGTGTTTTATCCATCGCCGGCATAGTTGTAGTCAGCAGCGCGCTCATCCCGATAACTTGAGGATTGTTGGCCTTAGCCTGCTCTATGAATTTCTCAGGCGGAGCGTCAACGCCGATATCTATCACGTCAAAACCGGCGCCCTTGAGCATCATCACAACAAGGTTCTTACCGATGTCGTGCAAATCACCCTGAACCGTTCCTATCATGAACTTGCCAATCGGCTCGACACCGGCCTTTACCAGCTCCGGCGCTATAACTTCCATCGCACTTTTCATCGCACGAGCCGCTATCAAAACCTCCGGGATATAAACCTCATTCCTTTTCCACCTCTCCGCGATGATATTCATTCCCCCAATCAGCCCGTCGTCCAGAATCTTTTTTACTTCAACGCCCTCCGCCATGGCTGTCTTTGTCATCTCCACCGCGCCGTTCTGGTCGCCTTTCGTCACGGCTTCAGCCAAAGCGTCCATCTCTACCATTTTTCCACCTCAACATTGAATTCCAAATCACGAATAGTATCAGTTAATTTAACACTATTACCTCACACAAAACAAGTGTAAAATGCGGCTGTTACTGAAGTTTTGTTTTGCACAAAAGATTTTCAATGGTATAACGCCACAAAAAAGCAGTTTTCTGTTATAGTCACTCATATGTCTGATTATATTGTATTAGTAAAACAGGTTCCCGACGTATCGCAGATAACCGACAATGCCTTCGACCCCGATACGGGCACACTTCTGCGCAGCAGGCTCTCTCCCGTTATTAACGAGCTTGACGCCGAGGCCCTGGCCTTTGCCCATCATCTAAAAACTATCTCAAACGACTCAGCCGCACGAATCGTCGCACTAACCATGGGCCCGCCCATGGCCGAGGCCGTCCTTCAATACAGCCTCGCACGCTGCGCCGATACCGCCGTCATTCTAACCGACAAAGCGCTCGGCGGCGCCGATACATGGGCAACCGCTAATCCGCTTTCCTTTGCCATAAAAAAAATCGCAGCCGACATACTTCACAAAGACAAGGACTATTACATTATCTGCGGCATGCAATCCGTTGACGGTGACACCGCCCAGGTCCCGCCCCAGATTGCCGAGCAATTACAAGTTCCCTGCATTGCCTATGTCACCAACACACAGTTTACAAACAACCATTTTGAATTCACACGAATCATATCCGGCGGCAGCCAGAGGGTTTCTCTAAAATCTGTCCCCGCTGTCATCACTGTCGCTGATTATGAATATCCACTGTTCAGCACTTTTTCAAAGACACGATGGGCAAACAATGCCGATGTAATTTGCTACTGTGCCGAGGATGTCAAAGCCGAAAGTATCGGTGCCAAAGGTTCAAAGACCAGTGTCATACGAGTCTTTCCGCCCGGTAAAACCACAAGAAAGTGTCAACAGGTTCATCATGTCGCTGAGTTAGCGGATATACTCACACAAAGTTTCACTGCCTCCGAAACAAAGACTGCTCAAGACGACCAGGACCAGTACCGTTACATGCTACCGAAAAATCGTCCCGACGCCTTAGACAGAAGCTTCGAAGGCCTCAGTAAAGAACTCGATGACTATAAGCATCTCACACAACGACTAAAAGAGCTCGGCATTTCAGATTTAAGCCATATTGACCAGTACGCTAAGGAAAAATTAATTACCGAAGCCGCGGGCCGATTTCATGCTCTTTCACTGGACGACATGTTAGCCGGCCTAAAGCTCGCCGAGCCGACCTTCTCAGGCGAAGTCTGGGTCGTCGCAGAACATCAGAGCGGCCGAATCCACCCGGCTACATTCGAGCTTATCGGAAAAGCACGACAGCTTGCCGACTCACTCGAAA
>CAZNXD010000093.1:4286-6787 GCA_964576935.1 uncultured Pirellulales bacterium
GAAACAAAAACAGGCGTCGTCCTGGCCGGCTGCAATGTCAGAGAGCTCGCCGATGAACTTATCTCTGCCGGAGCGGATAACATATATTTGATCGAACACAAGCTGCTTAGCCAATTCGACCCATGCTCCTATCGCAAAGTTGTCTCCAACTGCATCGAGCGTCACTGGCCGCAGATAGTGCTGTACCCTGCGACTCCGCAGGGCAGAGTGCTTGCTCCGATGATTTCTTACAGATGTCAATGCGGCCTTACCGCCGACTGCACCGGCCTGGATATCAAAGACAGTTCCCGCAGAGGACTCATTGCTATTTTATTACAGACCCGCCCCGCTCTCGGCGGAAACGTCATGGCCACTATATGCACGAAAAACTCGCGCTGCCAGATGGCCACCGCCAGGCCCGGTGTAATGAAAGCTATTCCACCCGACAAATCAAGAACAGGCCAAATCATTTCTGAATCTGCCGAGCTTACCGCAGATGATGTCAGTCTTAATATCATAAGAACTGAAAAAGGCATCGGCAGCGCACAGCTCGATTCAGAAATCATCGTAAGCGGTGGCAGAGGTATGCAGAACCAGGACAACTACGAGCGTTTAATTGGTTCACTCTGCGAAGCGCTCTCTAAAAGCTTAAATACCCGCGCCGAAAAAGGCGCTTCTCGCGCCGCCGTTGAGCAGGGCTTCGCCGAGCGTATCCATCAGGTCGGCCAGACCGGCACCAGTGTCGGACCAAAACTCTATATCGCGGTCGGCATCTCCGGTGCCATCCAACACATGATAGGCGTCGCAAATACCGATACCATCGTCGCCATCAACAGCGACCCCGAAGCGCCGATATTCAAGCAGTGTGATTATTATATCGTTTCAACCGCAGAAAGAATAATTCCCGAACTCGTTAAGGCTTTACAACTGTAATAATGAACGCCGAAGGTAAAAACTATAATAAAGTGCAGATACTCATCGTCGGTGCCGGCCCTGCAGGCCTGGCCGCGGCAATAAAGCTAAAGGCCCGCCAGCCCGACCTCAACGTCTGCGTCATTGAAAAAGGAGCTGACTGCGGCAATCATAACCTCTCCGGCGCCGTTCTCGAAGCGCAGGCGCTGCATGAGCTTCTCGACGATGTAATCGACGACTGGCCCAACACCGAACAGGCCAAAGAAGTGCTATCAAGTAAGATAGACAAAGACGATATTATGTTCTTTTTGGGCAGACACATCGTGCTCAATATCTCTTTTGTCGTAAACATCGCCAAAAAACTTCGCCTCGGTTTCGGCCAGATGGTACATCTCGGTGACTATTCAATCTCTATCAGCAGGCTTACAAAATGGCTGGGGCAAATTGCAAAGGATTTAGGCGTCGAACTACTGACTGGCTTTGCCGCTGAAGATATTCTTTTGGACAATTCGGGCGATTCAATACAAGGCGTCAAATTAGTTGACCAGGGCCGCGACCGTGACGGCAATCCTCAGCCCAACTTCGTTGCCGGTGGAATTATCGAAGCTGACTTTGTTATATTAGCCGAAGGCTGCGACGGTCTGCTGACTGAAAAGCTAATCGAAAAAGCAAACCTCAAACGCCAGGCCAATCAACTCTACTCAGTCAGTGTAAAAGAGCTGATAAAAGTAAGCCCGCAACAATACGCCGGCTTCACGAAGGGACGTGTCGTCCACGCGATGGGCTATCCACTCTGGACGCCTCTGGTCGGACCCGGCATGTTCGGAGGCGGAATCATCTACGCGGGCCTGCAGGACCATCTATCGGTCGGCATGATTGTCGGCGCCGACTTCAAGTATTACGACTTCAATCCGCAGGACGCTTTAACAAACTTCAAGTACCACCGTTTCGTCAGAAAATTCATCGAAGGCGGAACCGTAGTCGAAGCCGGTGCTAAAATGATTCCGGAAGGCGGCTACTACGCAATCCCGCGCGACTCGAATACCAACGCTATCGGCAAAGCCAACTGCCTCATCCTCGGCGACAGTGCAGGCTTTGTAAACATGCTCAAAATAAAAGGCCTTCACAACGCAATCGTCTCCGGCATCAAAGCCGCCCAGGCAATCACTCAAACAATAGATACGCCTCATAACACCGCTGTAAAATACACCGAACTGCTCGAAAGTTCATCCGTTGCCAAAGAGATGAAATCCGCAAAGAACTTTAGACAGACCGTCGCCAAATTCGGACCGCTGTTCGGCCTGCCTCTATCTACATTTGGAAATCTGTTGCCGAAGTTCAAAATCGAAAATGATTATCAGCGAATGACCACCGCCCGCTACAGACTAAGACCTGCTCAGAAATTCGATAAGGATACCTTCACCGCCAACGCCGCCACCGAACACAGAGAAGACCAGCCGAGCCATCTGATAATCGTCGACAGTGACATTTGTCAAACCAGATGCGCCACGAAGTTCGAAAGGCCCTGTATTACGTTTTGCCCCGCCGGTGTTTATGAAGCCGTTGGTGACGAGCTAAAACCCGCCAATCCATCCAATTGCGTCCACTGC
>CAZNXD010000094.1:0-1056 GCA_964576935.1 uncultured Pirellulales bacterium
TTTTTGGAAACAGTCGGATGTGCCCGAGGTCACCGAGCTGACCTGGATACTATCATGTATAACCCCGATGGGCCTTCTGCAGCGATGTACCAGCTACAAGGACAAAATCGCCCAGGGACTTAGCCCCAATCACGGCCTGTTCGCCTATCCCGTTTTGCAGGCTGCCGATATCCTGATTTATCACAGCAACCTTGTACCCGTAGGCCAGGACCAGAAACAGCACATTGAGGTCACCCGTGATATAGCAGGGTACTTCAATAGTACCTACGGCGATATCCTGACCATTCCTGAACACTATATAATAGAATCAGTGGCGGTTGTACCCGGCGTTGACGGCCGAAAGATGAGCAAGAGCTACGACAACACTCTCGAAATATTCGAGCCCGAAAAGACCCTCAAAAAGAAGATAATGCGCATTGTCACCGATTCCACACCTCTCGAAGAGCCGAAAGACCCGGACAAGTGCAATGTCTTTGCGTTACTGAAGCTGGTCGCGCCCGAAGATGAGCTAAAACAATGGCAGGACAGATACCGCAGCGGCGGCATGGGATACAGCGAGGCCAAAAAACGTCTGGCCGAGCTTATGATAGAGTTCTTTAAACCCTACAGGACCAAACGTACTGAACTCGAAAATAACCTCGATTTTGTGCATGAGGTGCTCAAAAAAGGTGCTGATAGAGCAAGACCGATAGCCCGTAAAACGCTGGATGAGGTCAGAAGGGTTGTCGGGCTGCGAGGTTAAAATAATGGACGATAAACTTGTAACAATTGCCCAGTATAATGACTACATCCAGGCTGATATGGCCAGGCAAACGCTTGAGAGCTGTGGAATAAAGGCTGTAGTCGTCGGTCAAAACGCCTCAAACATATACGCAGGTGTAATCCCGGCCATAAAAGGACCTCAAATACAGGTTCTGCAAAGCCAGGCCCAAGAGGCAAAAGAAATATTAGAGCAAGGCCAAACGCAGGAGCAATAATTGGCGCCGTATCGTGTAAATCTCGAAGTCTTTGCAGGCCCGCTTGATTTGCTGCTCTATCTTGTTCGCAAGGATGAGG
>CAZNXD010000094.1:1066-6760 GCA_964576935.1 uncultured Pirellulales bacterium
CATTTACGATATTCCTATTGCGAGGATTACCGAGCAGTACATTCAATATATCGAGATGCTGAAAAACCTGGATATTGACGTTGCCGGTGATTTTCTTGTGATGGCGGCGACGCTGATGCAAATCAAGTCGGCGATGCTGCTGCCTGAGGCCGAGCCGGATGAGCTTGACGGCGACGAGTTGTCCGACCCTCGAGCCGAGCTTATACGCCAGTTACTTGAATATAAAAAGTTCAAAGACGCCGCCAATCTACTCGATGCCGCCGCTCAACAGCAAAGTGAAAGGCTCACTCGGCCGGCAACAATCATTAATAGTCTAAAAGACGACTCCGAACCGGAACTTGACCTCGACCAGGTCAGCATCTGGGACCTGCTTGAGTCTTTTGATACAATACTCCAGGCAACCGGTGCAACATTTGACCTGAGCCATATTCCAGACGATACCCCAATAGACCTTTATCAGATTGAGATTTTACACCGGCTGCAAACCGAAGGGGCCATGCCTTTCGAGAGATTGTTTGAATCGAAGACAAGCCGGCTGGCAATGGTTGGCCTGTTCCTCGCCTTACTTGAGCTGGTCAGGGACCGACTCATCGCTGCCGAACAGCAACAAGGCTCGGATACTATTTATTTAAATGCCCTGACCGATGAGCCGGCCGAACAGGCCGTCCGCAACGCGATACTTGCCGCCAGCACTGAACCAGAGCAGCCGACCGAATCCGTTTCTAAACCTGCCAAACCTGCCGTTCCCATAACTGAAATACCAGCTAAAGAAGCGGTTTCCGGCGATACCATACGCTCGGCCGAGGCACCTGTGCCGATAGAAGAATTACCGCCTAAATCAAAAAGCCGCGCCAAGCCCGTGCCAAAACCTGTTTCTAACCATACGGCCGATTCGACATAGCCAAATGATGGTTGACAATCCCTGCCCGCGAAAATACAATTGGGCCTAATCGTTATCGAAGTGAACCAAGAAAGGGAATTATAATGGCGGCTAATACGATTGAGCTTACCGACGAAACCTTTGATGAGACAGTGCACAACTCAGAGATGCCGGTTCTGGTTGACTTCTGGGCGGTCTGGTGTGGTCCATGTAAGATGATGTCGTCTATCATCGAAGAGATCGCAGATGAGTACGCCGGAAAAGCCAAAGTCTGCCAGCTCAATACCGACGATGCCCGCGACAGCGCCATGGAGTTCAACATTAGCGCCATACCAACCACTATGCTCTTCAAGGATGGCCAGATTGAGAAAAAATGGGTCGGCCTTACGAGCAAAAAAGAAATTATTGCCGCTATCGAAGAGCTGCTCTGACAGGAAAAAGCCTCCTTCGGCCATCTTTTTAGCCAACAGCTAATTTGTCCAATTCTTGACCTGCGCGGCGTTCTGTGCAATAATCCCTGACTTTACCACTAATTGGGAAAACTACGGTGGCACATAGTATCGTAAGCAAAAAACAGCTTTCCGGTGATGTCTTTACAGCCGAAATTGAAGCCGAGCTTATCGCCAAAGCCAGAAAGCCCGGCCAGTTTGTAATACTTAGTATAAGCGGTGATTACAGTGAGCGAATACCGCTGACAATTGCCGCCGCCGACCCTCAGAAAGGCACAATAACACTCATCTGGCAGCGGGTGGGCAAAACAACCGCCGAACTGGCCGATTTGAAAGTAGGTGACCGGATTGACAATATAGTCGGTCCGCTTGGAACACCGACCCACATTGAGAATTTCGGCACTGTCGTTTGTGTCGGCGGGGGCATCGGAAACGCACCACTGTTACCCATCGCAAAAGCCCTAAAAGCCGCGGGTAATAAAATCATAACCGTAATCGGCGCCCGAAACAAAGAGCTGCTGATACTGGAAGACGAATTTGCAAATATCAGCGATGAGCTTATCGTTACTACCGATGACGGTTCCTGTGGTAGAAAGGCTCTTGTAACAGAACCGCTCGATGAAATTTGCCGGTGCGACCCCAAACCGAACCAGGCCTTTGTCATCGGTCCCGCAATTATGATGAAGTTCTGCTGCGATGTCACTAAGAAGTACGAAATCCCAACACAGGTCTCGCTCAATACCATTATGGTTGACGGAACAGGTATGTGTGGCGGCTGTCGGGTTGAGATAGGCGGCAAGCCGAAGTTTGTTTGTGTCGACGGACCCGAGTTCGACGGGCATCAGGTAAACTTCGATTTGATGCTCAAAAGACTTGACGCTTACAAGAACCAGGAGCGAGTCGCTCACCAGGATTACAAAGAACACAAATGCAAAATCGGTCTGGACACAAAAGACGTTGAGGACTCTCTCTAATGACGGACGCAGAGAGCAAAGACCTGCTGAAAAAACTCCAGGATAAAGAAGCCACAGAAGGTCTCAAACCGGCCGACAGATACAATATCCCCTCACAGCCGATGCCTTCACAGGACCCTGTAGCGAGGCGCGGCAATGTAAACGAGGTGGCACTCGGCTATACCGAAACTCAGGCAAGACTCGAAGCCATGCGATGTCTGCAATGCAAAAACGCGCCCTGCGTCGAGGGTTGCCCAGTAGGAATTAAGATAAAAGATTTTATTATCGCTATCACCGAAGGTGATTACAAAAAATCTATCGAAATAATCAAAGAAAACTCGCTATTACCCGCTGTCTGCGGCAGGGTATGTCCTCAAGAGGTTCAGTGTCAGCAGACATGCACCGTAGGCCGAAAGTTCAAAGACCCAACTAAGGCCGTATCCATCGGCAGGCTGGAAAGATTTGTCGCCGACCTCGATAGTGAAAATCAAAGCGTCCCTGTCGTCGCGCCGGATACGGGTATGAAGGTGGCTGTAATAGGTTCCGGTCCCGGCGGCATTGTCACCGCAGCCGATACAAGAAGAGCAGGACACGATGTCACCATATTCGAGGCCTTTCATAAGCCCGGCGGAGTTATGGTTTACGGAATTCCTGAGTTCAGATTGCCAAAAGCGATAGTGCAGGAGGAAATTGACGTACTGGAAAAAATGGGCGTTAAAATCGTCTGCAACTTTGTCGTGGGAAGAACAAGAACAATCGAGCAGCTTATTACTGAGGATGGTTTTGGCGCTGTTTATATCGGCGTAGGTGCGGGCCTGCCCAGATTCATGGGCATCGAAGGCGAATCTCTGGTAGGGGTCTATAGCGCAAATGAATATCTGACGCGGGCAAACCTTATGAAGGCTTATGACTTCGGCAAAGGGGCCGATACGCCAATTGCTATATCGAAAAAAGTAGCAGTTGTCGGCGGTGGAAACGTTGCTATGGACTCGGCCAGAACCGCCCTCAGACTCGGTGCTGAAAAGGTCTATTTAATCTACCGCAGAAGCGAAAAGGAAATGCCCGCAAGAATTGAAGAAGTCCACCATGCAAAAGAGGAGGGCATCGAATTCCATATCCTCCAGAGTCCCAAACGAATAATCGGTAATGAAAACAGCCACGTCAAAGCCGTTGAGTGTCTCAGGTACGAGCTTGGCGAGCTGGACGAATCCGGCCGTCGCAGACCGGTTCCGATACAGGGCTCGGAATTTCAGATTGAGCTTGATACAATTATCATTGCTATCGGCAATGGCGCTAATCCGCTTATTCGTCAGACTACTCCCGGCCTTGAGTTCAACAAGTGGGGCAATATTGTTGTTGATGAGAAATGCAAGACTTCAATGGAGGGTGTCTATGCCGGCGGTGACATTGTTTTAGGATCCGCCACGGTAATCCTTGCCATGGGCCAGGGCCGAATCGCCGCCGCAGCTATCAACGAGTACTTGGCGGCGAAAAAAAACAGTCGCTAAATCGCGGAGGGACATGAGCAAATATGTATTTCTGTTTCGCAGGTAACGAGGACATCTTATATTAGTGAAAGTAGTTTTGTTTGGCGTTTTATAAAGGCGTATAACCAATATTTGGAAACAATAATTATGAATGAAGCTAATATGTTAGCAGATTATTTACAAAGATTTAGCACGAAAGTCTTATGGCATTTTACTGGCTATAACAAGACAGAAGAAGAAGCTTATGAAAGGTTGGTATCAATTACAAAAAATAAGCAATTAAAAGTATCCGAAAAGCCTGCCATTATTAAAATGTCAAGTGGGGAAGAACGTTGGGGGTATGAACATTCTTGTATGTGCGATATTCCTTTTAAAGATTTAAAGATACATATAGCAAGATACGGATGTTTTGGTGTCGCATTCAAAAAGGAAAGTGCTGTATTAAAAGGTTTCTTTAATCCAGTGCTTTATATGCATAAAGACCACCACCTATTCAAACATGCTGAAACCCTGCTAAAGCAACTGGATAAATTATCATCGCCACATGAACGATTAGAAGAAACACTTCAAGAGTTTTTAATACTACTGGGAACATACGTAATAAAAGGGGACTTACTAAGCGATATTCATTTGGATCCGAGTATGGATGAAGAGCAAAAAAACAATTTTTATTATGAGCGCGAATGGCGTTCTGCCTACAAATGGGATTTTAATGAAACAGATGTAGTAGCTGTAATGTTGACGCAAGAGAAAATAAGTGATTTTAAAAACAAGTTAGGTGATGAATTTCCCAATATGTCGATTATTTCAGCTGAAATGGTTGAAAAGTTATAAGAATGAAAGCACTTAACAAGACCATCGAGTGTTGCAAGAAAACAGACTCTATAATCAGTGTTGGGCACACGAAATGAATCCAAGAATGTTTCCATTATCTTCCGTAGAACAACATATGAAGCAAAAATGTAGGTTTCTTAATCTGCGTGACGCACTTACCTATTATCCAGATGACAAAAAACTTCTTGGGCTTACCAATCGTCTCCATAACTATCAAGCCATCAGGCACGATTTAAAGAGAGCGCATAATTTGCTTGGTGAAGTGAGAAGAGTCCAAAATAACCAAGAGCTACTTAAAAGTCCCTACCTCTTCAGTGCCGGATGGTTCCAAGCAGTAATCCTATATGCACGCTGGTTTAAATCGACTGAGAAAAGACCTCGGTTAAATGAGAACCTTTTTGATGGGGACTCATCCCTCATAGACAAGCATAGATATTTCATTGAATTGCGCGACAAGTACATAGCCCATTATGAAAAGGAAGTAATAGGTAAAACTGAAATCTATCTCACCTATTCACTATCTGGAGATATTCTTGAATTTTCTCCTTTATGCCTCGAAGTTTATGTTAAGAGCAGGCATGATCTTTTCGGGTTAAGCAAGCTTATTGAGTTTGTTCATAATAAAATCAATGGCCTAGTACCAGAGTGTGAAAAAGAGCTCTTTGAGTATATTAAAGGTCTTCCAGATTTTTCTAAACTGTTCGATCACGCCAAAGAAGCGTCAGCCATAGTAGAGTCCACGGCGCCTTGTCCCTATGAGTATGGCTTTAGCCTTGACGAACAGTTCAAAGCGAACTAATTGCTGGAAAAGGGTGGCGTAAACGCCACACTTCCGAGTTTTTTAATTAAAATCAGTGTGAATCTGTGTTTATCTGTGTCAAAAAACAAATGGATTCCTGCTCCCCGATTCTGGTCGGGGACAAGTTAGTGTAAATCCGTGTCAAAAAGAAAAGTCGCCGTACCGGCGACTGCTAAACGAATACCCACGGCACAGGTCCGTGGGCTAATCAACCCGCGACGATGCCGCGGGGTAAATTTCCCCGGCCGCAAGCAGCCGGGCTAACCGACCCTCAAGAAATAACCCCGTCACA
>CAZNXD010000095.1:0-6711 GCA_964576935.1 uncultured Pirellulales bacterium
GCATCATGGCGGCTTTTTGTTTGTTGGTTACTAACATTGGATTTTATTCCTTCTCTTCGACCCAGCTGGAGAACAGTCTCTTGACCTGGTCGGGATTATTCTGCAGTGCGCTGGAGATTTGTCTTCGCAGCATTAGCGGTTCAGAAGCCTGAGCCTGAGCTGGCAGCAGCCCTGCGGCTTCGGCGCCAGCCGGTAGTTCCATTTGAGCTGCGCCTTTAGCGGCCTTTTTGCCTGCGCCTCCGAATATCTTTAATACGATGAGTGCGCAAATAGCCATAATTCCAAGCGATGCGTTTCTGGCGATGGCCATGTAACGAGGCCAGTTGGATGGCTGCTCTTCGGGCATTGCTTCAATGGGTCGATTGAATCTGGCTTGGACCACTTTGAGTGAATCGGTATCTTTGAGGCCGAGCGCATTCTTTATTATTTGTTCTACTTCGGTTAGCTCGATGATAGAAGCGGCGGCCTCTGGGTTGTTGGGGTCGGCATTATCAGGAGTTAAATCGACAAAGGCGGCGACGGCCAGGGACTTGATTTCGCCGGGCATTATAGTTCGCTGCTCGACGGTCTTGCCGATGACATATTCGGTAACCAGTGTCTCACCCGATTTTTGGCCTGCATTACCGGCTGATTCGTTGTCTTTAGAGGCCGGCGCCGGTTTGGTTTCGGTTGTGCTTTCGATTTCTTCTTTGGTAGGTACGCCTTTTGGGTCATATTTTTCGGTGACAAAGTTCGAGCTGGTCATATCGATTTCAGCACTTACCTTGACGGTGGCTCGGCCTGGGCCGAGTACGGCGATAAGCATGTCTTCGGCTTTTTTTGCGAGGTTATGCTCCACTCGCTCGCGATAGTCGGCTACTGTAGCTGCACCGTTGTCGAATGCCTGGTCGGACCTTCGTGAGAGCAGTCTGCCGTTGCTGTCAACTACGGTGACATTTTCTGGTTTTAGAGATTCTACGGCACCGGCGACAAGGTGTGTTACAGCGGAGATGCTCGAAGAGCTCAGCTCATAGCCGGGCCTTATACGGAGGGCGACGGATGCCGTTGTATTACTCTGGTCTGATGCAAATAGGGAGTGCTCCGGTGTTACTATGTGTACTCTTGCATGGACGACGCCGTCCATCATCTGGATACTTTTGGCCAGTTCATCCTGAAGGGCGCGTTGGAGGTTTATATCCTGAACTTTAGGCGAAATTCCGATTTTGGCATTGTCAAATATCCTGTAGCCTTTCTGGGAACCTTCCGGCAAGCCTTCCTTGGCCATGTCCAGCCGAAGCTGATAAACGTGCTCCTGGGGGACGTAGATTGCGGTTCCGCCTCTTTTGAGTTCGTAGGGTATGTCCCTTTCACTGATCTTGTCTGTAATTTTGCTTGCTTCATCGGGGGCAAGGTCTCTGTAGAGCAGCTTCATGTCGGGCCGACGTGACCAGTGAAACAATAAAAAGGCGCCGGCGGCGACGGTTAGGACTATAGCGATAAGGAGAGCTCGCTGGACAATGTTTACGTTTCGCCAAACTGCAATTATCTTTTGAAAGAAATCCATCTCAATGCCACGCTAATTTCAGATTATATTCTTTTTAGAATTTCATCCGGTTCAGATGTTCATATTCATAGTCTGCTTGTATGCTTCGATTAGTTTGTTACGAACTCCAATCAGCAGCTTAAAGCTCATGTCGGCTTTGGCTACGGATGAGACGACCGAGGTGATGTCCTGATTCTTTCCGGTCAGCAAATCCACAGCCGATGCGTCGGCATCTGCCTGCATTTTGTCTACTTTTGATATCTGCTGTTTGATGAGGTCGACGGTTTTGCCGAATCCGGTTGCTTTCGGGGCTTCAACCGGCTTTAGATTCTGAACGTTGGAGTTGGCGATGACGGAATTTACATTTGCGTTTAAGTTAATCATTTTTCATCTCTCACTTATCGAAGTAGTTCAAGAGTCGTTTCGACCATAGACTGATATCTTTTCAATACCGCAACGTTAGCCTGATAGGCTCTCGAAGCGATAGTAAGGTTCATCATCTCGATAGGTAATTTCACGTTTGGCATTGTTACATAGCCGGCGGCGTCGGCCTGTGGATGGCCGGGGTCAATTATCCTGTTGAAATTACTCATATCTTTAACCACTTCGTCAAGCGTTACAGGGCTGAGACTATCGTCGGTTTCAGTTCTGAACGTTGCTTCGAGTCTTCGATAAGGCTGTCCATTGCCTGTATCAGTTGTGCGGGCATTGGCAACGTTAGAAGATATTACCTGCATACTCTTGTTCTGAGTTCGCATTCCGGAGATGGCCATGTCTATGGGGCTGAATGAGTCAACTTCCATTTTGACTTACACCGTCGAATCCTTTCTTTGCAACCCGGCTATGGTGTTTCTATGGCCTGTTGCATTTGCTGGAATTTTTTATTGAGCAGCCGAACATAAGCTTTGTGCCGCATTGAATTCTCAACCATCTGACCTACTTCGCCTTCGAGACTGACATCGTTGCCGTTTGATTTTATGGGTGTATCGTAAGGCCTGAAGATTTCCGGCTCGATATCATTGATGTCTACGTCACGGGCCGATTTGATGGCTTTTGCCAGCAGTTCTTCGAATCTTACGTCAACTCTTCGATAGCCGGGGGTCTCAAGATTGGCAATATTGCTGGCGATAGCCTTTTGACGCAGGTGTTCTACTTTTATGCCTGCCTGGAGCAAATCGATTGTACCGTCTATCTTGGCCATTAAATGGTCCTTTAACTGCGCATAGAAATTGTCTTTTGAGGAACTACATGCAAAAGAAGTGCCAGCGATAAAAAATCGTTTGTTTGGAACGGTTTTTTGCGGTTTATAGGGCAAAAAACGCGTTTAAATGCTAAAAATGAGCTTTAGAGTCGTTTTGATGAGTCTTCGGTGTGCGTTAGGATTCTATACATCATGTGAGTTTTTTGACACAAATTCAGAGATGTTAGAGGCATGATTTAGGTGCGGGTGATGATTGCCTGGCGGAAGATATTTCCAGGTTATTGGGAAGTTATCTCCGAGGCCGAATCCGGGCCTAAAATGCGGCAAAAAAATTAAAAGTTTTTTCGCACTTAAGTCTTTTTTTAGCATAGACTTATGCAAGGGCAGCAATGAGTGACAATATACTGGTACAGCTATTGCTTAACATGTCGGTGTATGGGTACAGTTGCGCTACAAAATATGCTCTTTGCAGGCGGCTTGAATGAGATGGGCTTTGGCCCTAATTTCGCCGTTGGAAAATCAATTGAGCCTAAAGCCAAGTTGACTAACAGTGGTGAGGCAACAACGCCCGATAATATCTGTGCCGCCGAAGCGCAAGGGCCGATTGAGGCTGGCAATGATTTTAAATATGAACTTGCCTCAAAAGTTAACAATGCCGTCGAGGAAGCGCCGGCAAATCAGGACGATGCCCCAGCGGATGAGCCTGATATAGAGAAAATAGAGGTCGCCGCGGGTCAGGCAGTTCAAATCAGCAATGTTATGCATAGCTGGAAAGCACAAGTACAGCTTGCAGCGACCGAGGGATCCCAGGAGCCTCAACAAAATGCTGTTTCGCAGCAGGGCTATCTTGTGGAGGGGGAACTTATCGCTGTTGAGGGGAAAGTTAGCGGTGCGGTAAGTAAAGCACTTGAAGAACTGTCGGCTAATGGTCAGCCGAATGTGACGGCATCTGAAGAAACAGCAAAAGCTCTTGGGCCTAATGGTATGGTTTTGGACAACAAAACTCAAATGCCAACAGATGCGGGCGTAGCTGTTGAGATTAAAACCGAGCCGACAGCTCAATCTGATACCACAGGCACAAATCCAACTGTTCAGCAGCAACAGCAATCTACACAAGATGCGACCGTTGAACTTAAACCGCAAGGCCAGATTTCTATTGACCAGACGATAAAGGATGGTTTCGAGCAAAACATTGGAAAAGATGCTGAAAACATTCAGCCTGACTCAAAAAATATCGGCCCGACGACGGAAGGGCAGGTTCAAAACAATTCAGTGAGTAATAATATCAATACAGCGTTGTCTGATGTGGAGGTTGGAAGCCAGCAAACGAATACCGGCGAAGCTGACAAGGATAGCGTAAAGACTGCGTTGCAGCAGGAATTCGGCAACAGTCTGAATGTTCAGATTGATAATCAGTCAAGTGCAAACGAAAATATTACCGAACAGATTATGCCGTTGAGTGATTCAGTTGTAGCTGAACCAAAGACAGATATGATTGAAGCTGAGCAGAATAATACGAGTGTTTTATCGAACAATGTTGCAGAGCGTGCCGGTGAGCAGATACAAAGTGCGATCAGCGCTTCGGTGGATAAAGGTCAAAATGAAGTAACGGTACAATTGAATCCGCCGGAGTTGGGGAGAGTGTCTATTAAATTACAGCAGGAAGAAGGGCAGGTAACAGGTCTGCTGGAGTTCAGCAAGACTCAGACAAGGCTTGAAGTCGAACAGTTGCTGCCGCAACTGGTTAGAAGCTTGCAGGGTGCGGGCATAGCTGTCCGCAGACTTGATGTGGTTCAGACTCAGGTTGATAATTCCAATTCCAGCTATGAGCAATCCAAAGAGTACGTTGGTCATGACAACAACGGCCAGCAACAGCAGGACCTTGGTTCAAATCAATCACATACCGGCCAGTTTGCTTATGAGTGGATGAGTGAGTCGGCAGGCTATCAGGCTACAGATTGGTCTGAGGAATCTGTAGTTAGCGATAAAGCGGTGAACGTCCTGGTCTGAGAGGATGGTTTTCAAGCTTATTAGAATAGTATTGTAAGGCCCATACTCAAAGCGTTTGTTCTGCTGCCAGAGTAAACCTGGCCTTCGTAACGTACAAAGGCTGATACATTCTCAGACAGCAAGCCCGACAGGCCCGCACCGAAATAAACGCTGTCGTCTCCGTTGCTTTCGATATTGGCAGAGAACTTCGTGACACCGTTTACAAACTGAGCATCAATATCATCTTCGTCCAAGAACTGGTGAGCGTATCCGACGAACATTTCAGGTATGACTTTCATATTGGCTAATGTTGAAATCGTGTGCAGACGAATCCCGAACCTGCCAATCAGCGATTGTTGAGTCTGGGCATCAATATCCAGGCCGGCGGAACCAGCGTCACTTTCCTCGAAGCTTTCGTTTCTATAGCATGTGTACTGAATTGATGCCGATGGTGTGAGTGTCCAGTTTTTATGATATATGTCACATCCGGCTCCGACAAAGACGCTGAGGTCATAAGCATTGTAGCGGCCTTTGGCGGTTCTGTCGATTCCGCCAAACTGGATTTTTCTGCCGGTCCTGTTGTTGTGATAGCCGAATGTCACTGAACCGTCGATAAACCAGTTATCTTTAAAGTATGTGCCGTATGGTCCAACCCTGAAACTGTCGATATCGGCTTCGCCGAGTCCGTGGTCGTAATTAATAAAAGAATGAAAATATGCCCCGCCGATACCGAGAATAAGGTTGTCACTGAAACGGCCGTCGCAGCCGAAGTGTGCGCCGGTTGCTTTGGCGTAGAAGCCGACAAATTCCGGCGTTGAGTCCTGGTTGTAGAATAGTCCGAAAGGCCTGAAGAAATAACTGGTTTCTTCGGCACTTTCATTATCATTTAGCTGTTGCTTTTTTTCATTTTCTCTTATGACGTAACCGAGAAGCTCAGGATTGCCCGACGCGTCGGCGAGGAGCAGGCCGCTGTCGTTTGATGATGAGTCCGGCATTGTGAAATTTGTACGGTTGTAGCGTCTGGAGTTGAGGTAGTCGCTCAGGTTAGAGAATAATCGCTGATTTGAAGTCACGGCCAGTGAAGCTGAGCAGGCGTGCGCTAGCGGGCTAAGCTGCTCGGCGGCGGCGTTTAACTGCTCTGCGCTTAATGCAGAAAGTTCGTTGATAAACGTAACATAATCACCCTCATATGCGGCTGAGCCCATATCCAAATCAATAGCCTGCAACAGGGCAGTGTTATTACCTCCGACACCGCTTGACCCGAACGCATTTCTCGTAGCGGTCAATATGTAATCATTGTTACTGATTGAACCGGCAAAGCTAAGTGTCGCCGAGGGGCCGGTCACCGCCGTACCATTATCTGTGACACCACCGACGGTAGTAATAATCGTAAAGATATCGCCTGTACCGATGAACCGGTCGGTCGGAGTAAGGTCGGTGACGTTAATAGTACTGCCTAATTCGAGGGTAGCTGTGCCCAATACATCAAGCAAATCACTGCTTAGGCTGTCATCGGTATCCTTAAACACCTCAATCTCAAGTGTCGAACCGGAATTCTGGACGTAGTCGCCGGGGATAATTATTGTGCCAATGCTTGCCCCGGGCGCAAATGTGCCTCCGTTATTAATAGTCAGACTGCTGCCGTTGGCGATAGTACCGGTTCCCATAAATATTCCGCCGTTGACAAGCACATCGCCAAAGAGCTGACCGGTCAAATTTAATGTGCCGGCTGATAGGGTGGTTGTTCCGGTATAGGTATTATTGCCGCTTAAAGTAAGTGTGCCGACGCCTGACTTCGTCAATGTTCCTGTACCACTCATTATATCAGAGTAGGTACCATCGCCCGCCTGGTCGAAGACGACAGTTGCATTGTTAGCTACATTGCCCTGTAAGCTTGTAGTTGTTCCTGTCAGTGTTCCTGCGGTTACTGTTGTTCCGCCGGAATAGATATTGGCACCGCCCAGTGTGACGTTGCCTGTACCGAGCTTGGTCAATGTTC
>CAZNXD010000096.1:0-5689 GCA_964576935.1 uncultured Pirellulales bacterium
GTTGATAATCAGGACAATCCAAAAGGCTGAGAGCAGTGAAGTTATGAGTTTGCTCTCGATGAACATTTCTACCCTGACATCGGCGGCTATGGCTGCGACAAAAGCTACAACAAACTGAGCAGCTAATTTAACAAATGGGCCGAGGTGCTTTCTATCATCCCACAAGCCAATGATAAACAAGACGGTCAGACAGCCAAGGACAATGAGCAGGTGAGGGACCTTGTCAAGAAAGCCGGCGGTGTGAATAGTTACAGATTCACCGAGCAGATTGTCGAGATGGCCCGGGGCGATAACAAATCTTACGGCGATGATGCCCGCGATAAGGGCAGCGGCGATAGTCGCATAAATGGCAATGCCGCCGCCTAAGGGTACAACCGAACGGTTGAATCTGTCCTCGGTAGGATGAGAAACAAAATTCCATTTCAAGGCGAGCCTTCTTACTATAGCTGTCAGAATAGCAGACAGTGTGAAAGAACTAACTAACAGGATTATGGCAAGTTTTGTCAGCATTGAAAAATATCCCCCGCCGCAAGCAGCGGGGCTAACCTAAACATCTTTTATTTCTCGAAGTTGTTGTACCAAATGGTCACGAACCTTTGTGAAAAAGTCGTGGTAAGTATTCTGCTTAAAGTCGGGAAAAGTATAATCAAAACTCTTCCAGACACCTTTACTAAAACTAAGCGTTAGTTCGGCATACATTCTATTGCCGATGTATATTCGGTGCGAGAAGTTTTTTGTGCTGGCGAGAATTAGTTTTGACGGCTCGATGATACCGGGGTCGAGATTGACCGGCCGAGGCAAATCCAGGTTTAACTGTTTTGCGAGGTCCTGTTCGAGAATATTGGCTTTGTGTTTGATATCAGCTAAATCGCCGGGGTCGATGAGCTTTTCGATAGTGACAAACTGCCGCAGGACATTTTGGCCCATTTCGTCTTCATAATATTCGGTCTGGGTGAACGGCCAAATGTCACTTTTGAAATCTATGGCGCCGAACTGGTTTTCGACAGCTCTTACCGCCCTTTCGAGCGCATCATCATTGGCGGCAAGGACGCCGACGATTAGCTTAACGGGTTTAGGGTCTTTGGTTTCCCACATAACTAATTGAATATTGTCTATTGAATATTGAATAATGTTTTAGCTACAGAGGGCACAGAGGAAAAAAGAATGTCGAATAACAAACGCAGAATAACAATTGAAGAATTAACCAATAATCTGCGTTAATCTGTGCAATCTGCGATTAAAATAAATTCGTGTAAATTTGTGCTAATCCGTGGTTGAAATTACGATTGAAGTTTTTGTTTTAGTTTGTTGACGACATCAATGGTTTTTTGGACGGCGGAGGCAATGGATACGACCGTTTTGTCGGATTCGCTGCGGAGTTTGATTTCGACATTTCCCTCGGAGACGGACTTTTTACCGACGGTAACGCGAATGGGTATGCCAAGCAAATCGGCATCTTTGAATTTAACTCCACCCCGAAGGTCCCTGTCGTCCCACAAGACGTCAATACCTTCAATCAAAAGAGCGTTGTAGATTTCCTCGGCTGTCTCGGCAACCTTCTGGTCATCCTGATTTACGCTGGTTACCAAAACTTCAAACGGAGCGATACTAATCGGCCAAATAATGCCGTTATCATCGTTGCCGGTCTCTATAGCCGAGGCAACGATGCGATTTATACCGATGCCGTAACAGCCCATTGTGCAGATTTGCTCTTTGCCGTTTTCGTCGAGGAATTTGCAGTTTAACTTGGTGCTGTACTTTCGACCAAGTTTGAAGACCTGGCCTACTTCGATACCTCGGCGGAATAGCAACTTTTTGCCGTTGTGTGTGTCACCTTCGACTGCGTTACGGATATCGGCAATGATGATGTTGTCACCTTCCAACGGGAAATCCCGGCCGGGGACAACATCCTTCGTATGGTAATTGGTTTTGTTAGCACCGGTAACGCCGACGGCCATAGCTGCAACGGCATGGTCGATTATCAGCTTTGAGACTTTTTCTGCAAGACCAACCGGGCCTGCAAAACCAACAGCAGCACCGGTGACTTTTTCTATTGTAGCCTCATCGGCAAGGTCATTTTTTACACCGCCCATAATTTGCGTTAACTTCTCAGGATTCAAGTCATGGTCGCCTCGAACTAAAGCAGCAACAGCACCGTCGTCGGTAGTGTAAATAAGTGTTTTAATCATTTCAGCCGGTTTGGTTTTGAGGAAATCGCAGACAGCTTCTATTGAGCCGACGTTGGGAGTATGGACATCCTCTGGTTTAGAGATGCTGCCTTTGGCAGTTTTTTTTGGCAGCGGGTCAACGGCGGCTTTTTCGATGTTGGCGGCGTATGAGCCGTCCTCGGTATAGACGATAACATCTTCGCCGGATTTACATGGTATGGTAAATTGATGCGAGCCTGAACCGCCCATTTCGCCGGACTCGGCTTCTACAATGACAAAATCCAGACCGCAGCGTTTGAAGATGCGCTTATAGGTTTCGTACATATTCCAGTATTCTTTGTCGAGCGACTTTTCATCAGCGTGGAAGCTATAGGCGTCTTTCATGATGAATTCGCGACTTCTCAGTACGCCGAAACGAGGACGGAACTCATCGCGGAACTTGAAGCTTATCTGGTATATATTGAAGGGAAGCTGTTTGTATGAGCTGATTTCGTTTGCGGCGACGCTGGTGACAACTTCTTCTGCGGTCGGGGCAAGGACATTCTCCCGGCCGTTACGGTCGGTAAAATGAGCCATAGTCGGGCCATAGTCAACATTACGGCCGGTCTGCTGCCAAATCTCGATGGGCTGAACAGCAGGCATGAGGATTTCCTGAGCGCCGGATTTGTTCATTTCCTCGCGGACGATGTTTATGACCTTGTTGAGGCAACGAAAACCCAAAGGCAGATAAGTATATGTTCCGCTGGCGAGCTTTCGCATAAGGCCCGCCCGGAGCATCAGCTTATGGCTGGGTATTTCGGCATCGGCGGGGACTTCTTTGACGGTGGGTATCAGCATTCGACTGTATCGCATGTCTTTTTCCTTCTTTGGCGGACCGCGCCAGGATTCGCAAGTTACTTCAACAGCAGGAGTTTATAGTGTAAAAGAGGCCTGTTTTCAAGTGCAAAACTACAGACGGGTGAATCAAGAGGGTTGGGGGTGCATAAGAGAATTTCTTTAGGGAAGATTTTACTGGTGCTTCTGAAAGCCGTCTTGTTCTTCTTCCTCTTCCTCTTCCTCTTCATCTTCGTCGAGCAGGGCCATAGCTTCTTCGAGCTCGTCCCCTTCGTTTTGGTCTTCGTCGGTTTCTTCTCCAGGCTCGCCATCGGGCATTTCCGACTCGCCCTCGGATTGAGATTCATTTTCGGGCTTTACAAGTCCTTTTTCGACCAGCTGGGCGTATTCAACACAATAACGTGCCCATGGTATGGCTTCGAGGCGAGTCTTGGGTATGGGCTTGCCGCTTCCGACGCAGATACCGTAAGTTCCGTCCTCGATTTTTCCGAGTGCGGCATCGATTTGAGCAAGAAGGCGTACTTCCTCATCCATAAGCCCGAGTGTGTTCTCCAGCTCATAGTTGTCGCTCCCGGCATCGGCCATGTGGAATGGGACGTTCGAGAGGTCGCTTCTTTCCTTTTTCAGGGTCTCATTGGTCATGCAGGAGACGTCCCCAAGGATTTCTGCGCGTTTTTGCAGCAGCAGGACTGTGAACTTTTCGATATCCGAAGGTTTAAGCCTGCTTTTGGGAGCAGTTCTTTTGTTTTTTGTCTTATTCACCGCTCTGGTTGCAGTTTTCTTCGTTTTTTTCTTAGTTGTCTTCTTTTTCTTAGGCATCTTTTTAAATCCGCCAGCCTCCTCGCCGGGGCCGTTAATATTGGCAGAGAATTATATATCCGGTTCTTTAGTTGACAATCAAAAATTGCCCTGGGGCCGGGATTTTATTCCGACAGCTGTAATACCCGCGGGCAGTAAACTGACTTTTCGGCAAAATACAAGAAAAAATTCGATTGCGCGGGAGATTTGTTTGAATAAAATTTATTTTATTTTTGTATAATCCGTCTTTGCAGGCTACTAAGTGGGATGGTCTGCGTGGTTAGTTCCCCTGGATTATAGAGGGATTTATAAACATGGCGGCGTCGAAGTCTCTTTCCAAATCGGCAACTTCTAAAGGAAAGAATCCCAAACTTACAAGGGGATTACGTCTGCGCAAATACCGTCTGGCAACATGCCTGGGTACCGGAGGCACGAGTGAGGTCTGGAAGGCTCGTGACTGCGTGGAGGGCATATGGGTAGCTTTGAAGATACCACTGCTGGATGTGAACGGCCAGCGGGATAACAAGGAGCTTCTTCACGAGATTCGGCTGGTCAGCCGGTTACGGCACGACCATATAATGCCCCTGAAAAACGCGGATATTATCAACGGCCATGTTGTGCTGGCAACAGAACTGAGTGTAGGAACGCTCGAGGACCACAGCCGGCCGATGAGCACTAAGCGTATTATATCGATAATTACGCAGGTTATGGACGGATTGGCTTACGCTCATCGGCGGCGATTGGTGCACTGCGACGTGACGCCGGGAAACATTTTTTTGTTTCCGGACGGCAAAGCAGCGTTGGGTGATTTTGGTATAAGTATGCATCTCAAGGGCCGGGTCGTGACCAGTGATGTTTACGGCACGCCCGGTTATATCGCGCCGGAGCAGGCCTACGGCAAGCCGACCTTCAGAAGCGACTGCTTTGCGGTTGCACTTATCCTTTACGAATATATCACAGGTTATCTGCCGCGTTGGCCTTTCCGTTGGCCGTTGCGGGCGCACGACAGACTCCTGGCAAAAACGAGCCGACAATTTGTCAAATTCATGCGCAAAGCTCTGGAGATGGACCCGGAGAAGCGGTTCGCCAACGCGGGACAAATGCTGACCGCCCTGCTTGAGGCGACCCCCAGGAAATCCAGGAACGGGTATCATAAAGAACAGGAAAAAAGCAAGCTGCCCGACTGGACAAAAATCCGGCGAGAGACATTTATCGGTCGTTACGGCAAGATATTGGGGGCCAACTTCAAATGCGTCGATTGCGGTGAGCCGATCGCCGAGAGTATGCTGATTTGCCCGTGGTGCGGCAGCGAGCGGAATCGATACGACCGCAAGAGCAGCTTTGATTACGTGTGCCCAAGCTGCCATAAGGGTGTTTTGGCTGAATGGCGGTATTGTCCGTGGTGCTACGGGCCCGGGTTTAAGAAGCCAAGTGAGTCAAAAACGCCTGGTGTTCGCTATCAGGGCCGCTGTAAACACTGTGGCGGCAAGCTGATGCGATTTATGCGTTACTGCCCATGGTGCCGGCGAAAGGTTCGCAGCAGATGGCGGGTGGCAGTATTCGGGGAAATATGCAGCCAATGTAAGGGGCCTGTCGATACAAGCTATTGGAGCTACTGCCCATGGTGCAGGCAACCGCTGAGCTGAAACTGCACCAAACAAATAGCCAATGGCAAAAGCAGTTAACAGTCCATCCAATAAGCGCGCATTGCTATTCGGCGCGGCAACAAACGTTGGCAAGGTCAGGGAGGCCAATGAGGATGCATTTACATCCAATCCGGGACAGGGACTTTTTATCGTCTCGGACGGTATGGGGGGACATGAAGGCGGAAAGGCTGCTTCACAGTTAGTAACCAAGGCCCTGCCGGAGATACTAACCGAACAGCTTGG
>CAZNXD010000096.1:5699-6644 GCA_964576935.1 uncultured Pirellulales bacterium
CGCAAAAGCCTTGTCAAGCTGAACCATCATATACACAATGAAGGCGCTGAAGGTAACGGCAGCCGTCATATGGGGGCAACAGTGGTTATGGTTCTGTTTACGGGTGAGCGGGCATATATAGCCAATGTCGGTGACAGCAGAGCATATCGACTTCGCAATGGCAAACTGAGGCAACTAACGGTTGACCACACGATAGTTGCTGAGCTTGTGGAGAGCGGCGATATAGAACCGGAGCAGGCTGAGAACCATCCGCAGCAGCACATTATTACCCAGTGCATCGGCTATGATGAAGGTGTTAAAGGACATGTAAAGTCATTTGTACCGAAAGATTCCGACCGGGTACTTCTGTGCAGCGACGGGTTGACAAGCGTGATGGACGATGTGAAAATCGCAGCTATTATGAAAGAACAAAGCGACCCGCAAGCGGCTTGCGAGAGCTTAATTAAAGCGGCAAATGAGGCAGGTGGGCCTGATAATATCACCGCGGTCGTTATCGATTGGTGATTAATAGAATAAATTCCGGAACATCGGGACTTACAGGGATATCTAAAATAACATCAAAAAAAGTGAGTAATCCGGTACAGTCGCGCATATTTACTTGCGGAAACTGGTACCAGAATGAGGCATTTTATTGGTGGGCGATTGTGTAGAAAATCAAAGCTGGGCGGGATTTAAAGCGGGCGATGCAGATATCTGGCAAGCTGTGCTGGATGAGGCAATACCGAAGCTGTACGCGATGTTTATGCAGAGCTGGCGTAATCCTTCGCTGGCGGAAGAATTAGTTCAGCGGACGACCTTTGACGCGGTTCGCGGCCGAGATAAATACGACGCCCAAAAGGGTTCGCCTCAACAGTGGTTGTTCGGTATCGCGCGGAACAATATCCGCCTTGAAATAAGAAGACGTCAGAGCAGGGGCAGCGTTGACGGTGACATCACGACCTACCT
>CAZNXD010000097.1:0-6607 GCA_964576935.1 uncultured Pirellulales bacterium
CGCCCAAGGTCTATCCATCTGGTCTGTTCCTGTTGGTCCTGATAGAGCCTCAAACGCTGACTGGTGTCTCCACTCTTTGTGAACATTGTCGCTGCGCCGCTGGGACTTACTGTTTCGCGTTCGGGCATCGACATTCTTTCCACACGAGCTACACACTCGACGCAAAGTTGACCGTCTTGTTTACTAAAATTCATCTCCGCTGTTCTGCGAATCGTATGCAGGTTTGCCTCAGCCGAATTGAACTGGCCCACGTTGTCCTTCCGCCAGAATTCGAATGACTGACCTGCTCGCAGTGGTTGTGTTCTTATAAAGCCGTACTCGACATCAGACTTGTCTATCGTAAAGTGCATCTTAGCCAGAACATCTTCAGCCGCGGTCATTGCACGTTTTTGTTCTGCTCCGGGCAGGCACAGTTTGTCTGTATACTGAGCCGGTTCTTCCGTACATCCCGCCAGAAAGCTGATTCCAAGATAACCGATTACAAGCAGCCATTTTACATTTTTCATTTTAAGCTCCATCCTAATCATGAGTTTCCTTCCAAAATCGTGATGATTATACCCGCGCTGCCTGCCCGATACAAGGGCCAATCGTTTGACACGAGCCCCCTCTATTTTCCTGTGTATATGCCGATTTGCCTGCTAAGAGTCTGTTTCTTATATTTTATAATGCCATAGAAGTACCTCAATTCTCACTACCCGCCCCATGGAATAAATTTGCTATGAGCAGAAAACAGATAAAACAACAGGTGAAGCAGCTTAAGGCCGAGTTGAGATATGCCAACAAAACGACCAATATCAGACTTCTGAAGCTGACCGCTCTGATGCTGATACTTTTGCTGCTGGCTGCGGTCGTCTATGGCCGAATCCAGTTCTGAATCTCTTCCGGCCCTTTGCTGCCGACTATAATTAACAAACCTTCATAACCGGCATCGTTTCGCTGCCGGGCGCGAACAATCTCCGCCTGCATTTCAAATCTCGCATGTGACTGCGCAGTTGTGCTGGACAAACCAAGCCGGAAAAGCTATATACATACACAGGAAAGTTTTGGGTTGTGCTTTATAGTATCATCATTTGGGCGGGCCACCTTACAATGCCGCCGCAAAACAGCATTTTGGGATTGCTTGAAGAAAAAAGCGCAGAAGCCCTGCAACGGGCAAGACGGGCTGTAATACTTCAGCCGGGCGCTATTGGCGACTGTATCCTTACTCTGCCGTTGGCAAACTTTTTGAAAAACTCCCTTGAGCTGGGGGCGATTGATATGTTCGGCCGAACGGACTACATAGGCATTTTCCCCGGCAGAACTGCTGTTGACGGCATCCGCTCTCTCGATTCTGTTGATTTGCACAGACTCTTTGCCGGCGCCGAAGACTTCGAACTTGGCCACCGTGACCGTCTTGCAGAGACCTTTGCCGGCTATTCCTGGATAGTCAGCTTTCTTGGCGAATCGGAAAGCGACTTCGAGAAGAATCTCATATATACCGTAAACTCCAGCCATAGTGCAGAAGTGGTAACGTTGGCTCTAAAACCGGATGACGGATTTAACGGACACATCACTGAATACTACACGGCTCAGCTTCAGAAACAATGCCTCATTAAGCTCCCGGGGACAGAGAGTAACTTTTGTGAGCCTTATATAAAAGCAGGCTCGTCAGATAAAAAGTTGGGCACAGAATTGCTTTTTGGCACGGGATTCGATTCCAACAGTGAGATTGTGGTCATTCATCCCGGAAGCGGAGCACCACATAAATGCTGGAACCTTGCCAACTTTATAGCCGTAGCCAAAGAGCTTGGCTCGCGTGGTTTTGACGTGCTTTTCCTGTTGGGTCCTGCTGAGCAGGAAAGGTTCAACTCCGCTGCCCTTGCCGCTATATATGAGACCGGCGCTTGTTTGAATGACCTTTCTCTAACTGAGGTGCTCGGTGTGCTAAGTTGTGCATCTGCTTTTATCGGCAACGATAGCGGCGTTACCCACCTGGCTGCGGCACTGGGGATTAAAACCGTTGTCCTTTTCGGCCCGACAAATCCTTCCATCTATCGGCCGCTCGGGCCTGATGTGACTATACATCAGATTAAAGCCGAAGGTTTCGCAGATGTGCCTTGCGAAGTTGCGCAAAATAAGGTCATAGAGTCAATTTTTAATAGCCGATAGTGCCCGCCCCGCACCAATTTTGCCATTCCAACCTGGGAAAAACCTATAAAGTTTTTCCAAAGAAACACCGCCTTGAGGTAAACGCTTCTCTGGCAAAATTGGTGCGGGGGAGGTGCTAAAAATGCGCATAAAAAGAGGAGACGGTGACCCCCCCAAATTTATATGCGAGCCGGCCAGCACGTCTCCTACGCGAAGAGGAGGAGAAGAACTATTATGTCTAAAACCACTCCTAACTAAAGTATACGCTTTTTTCACCAACTTCCAAAAGACCGTCAGACAAAATTGTCCTGTTTGCAAATATCGTAATCTGCGCGTAGCCAAGCCGACTTCTTTGGCCTATAATAGCCGCCCTTAGTTCCTCTATTTAGGGCTAAGGCTGTTATAGGCTCAAAAAACAATCTGTAAGGAAAGGACGTAGAAATGTCGTTGTTGCTGGGTTTTGACGTCGGAAGTTCATCGGTAAAGGCCTCTTTGCTCGACGCCCAGAAAGGTACTACACTCGCCTCGGCCACCTCGCCCGATAAGGAGCTCGAGATAATCGCAAAAAATCTGACTCGGTATTTGCACGATTACTGTCCGTCATGATATGAAACTCAGGGAGTTGGTTATAAATACATTACTGGAGCGATAAACAAGAGTTATATATGGCAACTATGGCATCATATACCATACCTGACAAGGTCATTGTCCTTGGGGGAGAGGACAGAGTCAAAATTGCCTCACTCTTCTTCGACCACATAGTACCCATTTCGTTTCTGGATTATCCGCGCGAGCTATACCCGCCTGAATTCCAGCCGGGCAAGGACCTGTCCTTGTATACAGCATTCTGTGCCGGACTACTTAATATTTTGAAGCAGACGGATGGTGAGGCGATGATCAACTACCAGCCAAGAATGAATGAATTTGAACAGAAAATTGACGAGGTCGTCCAAAGTTATTTCCCTCACTTAAAGGCTGTATCTGTCGACTCAACACTCGCCGACCCGCACATTGCCGGCGCATATCTGCAGAATACTGCTCGCGCTAGAGACCAGATATTAAGAGGTCTTGCAGCCATCGGCCTCAAGAGAATTCCAATCCTTGTGCCGGACGGCGCCCTGCCCGGCGAAAATGCAGGCATAGACGACATTACAGTAACTCTGGCGAAGATACCGCTCATTGATACTGCAAAAGCATCCTGGCAACAAATTCTTGCCTTTCGTAAAGATTTAAATTCAATGGCCAAACTTCGTCGCCTCCGCCTGTTTTTATATGACAACTATATAGGTAAAAGCAGCCAATACATTCAGGATGCCATATTGAGGGACCTTGAAAACTATGAAGCCTGTTGCAAGCGATACGGCTTCGAATTCAAGACTGGTGTTTTATCTACAATTCTTGATTCAAAGACACTACTAACAACGGGGATCATTACTCTTGTCGCTTTCTTACTTGGTAAGACATCAGCTGGATGTATTTCCGCTGCTATAGGTTCTTCAGTTGAGATAGGCAAGGTCGCCTTGACCATTGTAAACAAGCAGCACAGTTTATCCCAATTAAAGGAATCGCATCCTCTCGCATATATTATCGAGGCGAAAGATACTTTTGCATAGATGGTGTCCAGACAGGCCCTTAAGAGATTCTGGCATCTGAAGTTTGCATTTGCCGTAAAGATCGACTTATATCAGAGACGTCTTGTCTGAGGAAAATTTATCTGCTTTTTAATTTTATTTGAGGTAACCAAATCCCTTAAGACTTCACCACCTTTCAATCAAGGATTGCATGCCGAATACATAGCTCGAATTCTGATCCGCACTGACATTTCTAACCCCAACAAGTTGCGAATAGTTGATAGAAAGTCTTGCAGGTTTGGAGGTATTCGTTATAATCCAGTGCTTTTTCTAAAAGGATAATATAGCCTTTTATAATTAAAGTTTTACTTAAGTCCTTTACTATCAATAAGTTCCGGCTTTCGTGGGAATAACGAATATGAAACTTTCATTTTAGAAACGGCGATAGCTTGTACGTAGTAGTGCGAGAGAGATGGTTCAGCGTGAGATCACTCGCTCAGATCGGGCTCACACTGCGTAGCAACCATAGTGTATGAAGGGAATAGGCTGATGGCACTTTTATTAGGATTGGATATAGGAAGTTCTTCGATTAAGACATCACTGGTTGAGATCGAAACAGGCAAGACACTCGCGTCGGCGACATCTCCCGAGCGAGAACTCGAAATCATCGCACCACAAATAGGTTGGGCTGAGCAGCACCCACACATTTGGTGGGAACATGTTAAGAAGGCCACACAAAAAATAAGAACACATGTAAAATCTGATCTTTTGTTAGAAGTCGAAAGCATCGGGATTTCTTACCAGATGCACGGGCTTGTGATAGTAGATAAATATCAACAAGTATTGTACCCCTCCGTAATCTGGTGTGATAGCAGGGCCGTATCAATCGGCGAACAGGCCGCGAAAGACATCGGACAGGAAAAATGCCTCAAGAACCTTCTGAATCTACCCGGCAACTTCACTGCCTCGAAGCTCAAATGGGTTAAGGACAACAAGCCGGATATATATAAGCGTATTCATAAGATAATGCTGCCCGGTGATTATGTCGCCATGAAGATGACCGGCGAAATCAAGACCACCCCTTCCGGGCTTTCAGAAGGGATAATGTGGGACTTTAAAGAGCAGGGGCTTGCGAGATTTTTACTGGACTATTACGGAATTCCAGAAGAGTTTATTCCGGAAGTAATACCGACCTTCTCGGTGCAGGGCGAGTTGACCAAAAGTGCGGCCGATGAACTCGGCTTAGCTGCGGGCACGAAGGTATCGTATCGAGCGGGTGATCAGCCGAATAATGCCCTGTCACTGAACGTGCTCAATCCCGGCGAAATCGCAGCTACCGCAGGCACCAGCGGCGTGGTCTATGCCGTCACCGACAAGGCCAACTACGACGAAAAATCCAGAGTCAATGTTTTTGTTCACGTCAATCATAGCGCCGACGCCCACAGATACGGAGTACTGCTTTGTGTAAATGGCACCGGCATCCTGAATAGCTGGCTCAAACACAATTTCTCCGACTCCGGTGCCCTTGATTATCCGCAGATGGACAAAACGGCCATGCAGGTACCCGCCGGCTCTGAAGGCCTTATGATTTTCCCGTATGGTAATGGTGCCGAAAGGACCTTGGAAAACCGTAATATCGGCGCTGCGGTACGAAGCTGGAATTTCAATGTGCACAATAAAGCACACTTTTTCCGTGCGGCCCAGGAAGGAATCGTCTTTGGGTTAAACTACGGCCTTGAAATTATACGTGACATTGGAATCGAGCTGAAGACCGTCCGGGCCGGACACGCAAATATGTTCCTTAGCCCGCTCTTTGCCGATGTGTTCGCCGCACTTACAAACGCGACGGTTCAGTTATACGATACCGACGGCTCACAAGGCGCCGCACGCGGAGCTGGTTTTGGCGTAGGTATCTATAAGACACTTGAGGAGGCTTTCGTAGGCCTAAAGCCGCTTAAGACCATAGAGCCCGACAAGAAACTCCGGTCGGTCTATAATGAAATTTATGGAAACTGGGTGAGTGTTTTAAACTCGATGCTGACCTGAAAAACGAAATAATTTTTAGTGGGTTTTTGATGAAAGGAAAATGAAAAATGGCAGAATATTTCCCGTCAGTGAAAAAGATTAAATACGAGGGTCCCGACTCGAAGAACCCTTTTGCCTTTAGGCATTACAACCCGCAGGAGAAAGTCCTCGGTAAGACCATGGCCGAACACCTGAGATTCGCCGTATGCTATTGGCACACATTCAAAGGGCTTGGCTCCGACCAGTTCGGCGGTCCCACCATCATTCGCAGTTATGACGAGCCTTCCGACCCGATGGAGCGCGCCAAGGCGACAATGGAGGCAGCTTTTGAGTTCTTTACAAAACTGGGTGTTGGTTTCTGGTGTTTCCACGACAGAGATATCGCTCCTGAGGCTAAAAATCTTGCCGAGACAAACAAAAGACTCGACACGATTGTTGCCCAGGCAAAGAAGCTCCAGGCCGATACCGGCGTAAAGCTGCTCTGGGGTACAACCAACGCTTTTAGTCATCGCCGCTTCCTGGCAGGTGCAGGAACTAATCCGTCGCCTGAGGTCTTCGCCTACGCAGCAAGCCAGATTAAAAAAGCGATGGAGATTACGAACGAGCTTGGCGGTCAAGGCTACGTATTCTGGGGTGGTCGTGAAGGGTACGATACACTTCTCAACACCGACCTGAAACTTGAGCTTGACCATCTTGCCCTGCTTTTGCAGATGGCCGTTGACCACAAAAAGAAAATCGGTTTCAAGGGCCAACTTTACATCGAGCCCAAACCCAAAGAGCCGACCAAGCATCAGTATGACTTCGATGCCGGCAACTGCTTCGCGTTCCTGCAAAAATACAATCTTATGCAGCACTTCAAGATGAACATCGAGGCTAACCACGCC
>CAZNXD010000098.1:0-3377 GCA_964576935.1 uncultured Pirellulales bacterium
CCCCGAATCGTCCCTGAATCTCGTCAGACAGTTGCTCGTCTTTTATATCCGCCAGGCACTCGATATCATAGCCTTTTCTTTGCAGGATTTTGACAAACTCTTCACATTCGGCCCTGCGAATCTTGTAAGTCGATTTTTCCAGACCCGGCCGAACTGTCCCTGTATCCATACACACCAGCCTAAAATCCACAGTGGTTTTACCTGCCGGCAAATAGCTGACCTTGCAATTCTTCGGGTCAAATCGTGTTCCCATCCCTTCCCGGGCGAATATTATCATTATCTGGTCCAGCAGACCGCACGGCGAGCCAATGAAATCGTTTTCCACCGCCTGGGCGAGTTCCGCAACCTTGAGTTTATCTTCGTGCTCGATTCCATTGACATCCAGCAGTGACAAAATCAGGTTCAATGTAAGCGATGCCGACCGGCTCATCCCGCCGCCGGGTATATTGCCGTAAACGATGGCGTCCATTCCACGCTTAAGCTCATATCCCTCGCGGCGAAGAATATATTCGGCGCCGCAGGCGAAACGTCCCCACGAATCTCTTAGTTTCTCTGAGTCGGCTGTGCTCGTTTGACCCAAACAAAATTCGATAATACCGTCGTCCGGGAAATTGCCGCTGTATATCCTGATATGCCCTGATTCATTCGGTTTATATGCCATCCAGATAAACCTGTCGGTGCCGACTCCGAAAAGTTCCGTGCCGTTATAGTCACCGTGTTCAACTCCGAGACAAAACCGTGACGAGGTCCTTCGAACTTTAGCTCCCGATATGCCGATACCTGTTTGTCTCGAAAGCTCAAGGATTTTGGCTATTGCCTTTTGGTCTTGTTCGGCCTGCTGCATCATGCATAGATTCCCAGCCGCTATCGGCTTTATTTACTATTTTCTTTGCGAGTACCCAAAAGCTCTAAGGTCCCTTTAACTACGGGCAAGGGCTTAACTTTGACCCGCGGCTCATAGATGTTGCCCGATACATCCATTTGCAAAACTCCGGGACTCAATGCATCCGTCAGTGCCCCTATTACCTGTGGGTCGAGATTTGTCAGCCTCGGTCCCCGTACCGCAAGTATAAGCGAAATGTTTTTATTTTTAAGGTCCATCCATCCGGTTCCGTTAAAGGAAATTGCTTTTCCGTACAGATTGAATTGCTCGAAGTGTATTTTGCCCTGTTTTATATATCCGTCGAACGACATATTCTCGAAGGCGTAGTCGCTTGGTTTTGTGAACTTTAAAACAGTCAGCAGCTTTGCTATCGGTGAAAGTTTGCCTATCTGCATATTGGATATACTCACCTGGCATCTGCCGAGGTAGCTTTCTACTTTTTTTGCTGAGCCTTTTACATTTATCGAGCCTAGCATAGTCCCGCTGCTGTAGCAACCGCCGTTAGGGCATTGGTTTGCATCTACTCTGTCCGCGAGAAACTGCTGCAGATCAATGTCCTGGAATCCAACCTGCAGCTCGAATTCTCCTTCTCCCTTGCTCTTACCCGTTCCGAATCTGCCTGCCAGCCTGCCCCCATATAGCTTAGCTGCTAAATTGTCACCGAGCCACTTTTGCAGTTGCTTGTCATAGCCGATGTCCGCCTGGATTTCTCGCAATGCCAGTCCGGCTACTTTCAATTGCTCAGCATTTAATTGGATTGTACCCGTCTCAATCGCAGAGCCCTCGCTGACCGTTTTTTCATCGAGCACTATCTCTCCGTCTAAAGTTATACCACCTTGTTCATTGACATCGCCTGTTATGTTATGCAGATCGATTTTGCCCGGCGTAATCGCAATATTGCCTTTTATATTTTTCAAAGGTGTCTCAAGCATTTTTGGCCTGATGGTTACGCCGTCACAGACCATATCAACTTCGTAATAATCTTTTCCCGCGATAGCGTCCTTTTTCAGTTGAGCCGAATAGTCAATTTGCCCTGAAGGCTCAAACTCGGCAATAAAACCTTTCAAATCCTGCGGCACCAGCTCGAAAATATCTTTGCCTAATTCCGCTCCTTTACCGCTCAATATCATTTCATAACTTATTCTGTCACCTTCTGCTGTCGGCTGGATTGTGCCTCTCATAGCCACAGGGGCCAGGCCGTACTTGCCCTCAAACTCCTCGAAGACTATCTTATCAGGCCGAAATTCAGCGCGAGCTGTAATATCTGTAATCGGCCGGGAGAGCATTTTGGGCCTTAAGCTTGTATCCCTGAAATTCAACTGTGCAACAAAATCAACCTCTTTTGCCTCATCTTTTCTGTTGTAAACATGTACTTTCCCGCTCCCAACACCAGCCGGCTCGAACTGCCTGTAAAGATTCTGTTGTCGTCCCGGCAGTGCCGCCGCCAGAGTCTCATCAAGCGCAACATTCTCGACATCGATGACCAAATCGTATCTCGGCTGCTTCGTATCGGTATCGTATAGCTTGCCGTTTATTGTTATCGCGCGGTCACTCTTTTGAGAGTGCAGATTCGTTACCGAAACACTGTTGTGGTCGAATAACAAATTACCTGTCAAATGCTCCAGTGGATACGAAAAATGTTTGTAGATACTGTTGACATCTGTAAGTTCAACATCGAGTGCGTATTTCTTTCTGTCTGCGTCCCTGTCAAAATTGTATTTAAAAGCTACTACTCCCGTTGGTTTAAAATCGTCCCAAAGTCTCTTGTGCGATGGGAACAGCGCCTGATACAAATCGTCGTCAAGCAGCGTTTTTTCGCTTGCAATCTCGATTTCTCCCTTAACTGCAGGACCTAAATCTGTGAACTGTCCGCTGATATCCAGTTCGACATCGCCATGCCGTCCCCGCAGAGTTCCAATCTTAATATCTTTCTCTGTGAACTCCACCGGCCCGACAATATTTTCCAGGGCATACGGAAACTTTCTATACTTGATACGAACACCCTTACAGTTAACCGTTCCTTTTATTTTGCTCCGGCCGGGCTCATTAAGATTGCCTGATGCACGCAGTTCAACATCGACCATCCCGCTTGGCTCATAGGTCTCGAGAATGCCCTGTAAAGTGGTAAATGCACTAACCTTCTTCAAGAACCGTGGTTTTTCCATATGCGCCGACTCTTGCCTGGCTCTCGCTTCGTAAACCGCCTCATCAATCACCGCTCTTAGTTGGAAATTCTTTTGTTCATCATAACTGTATTCGGCCCAGCCGATTTTTGCGCTGCAGGAGTGTTCAAATATCGGTAAATCTTCTGACGATACATCACCGGTCAATGTCACCATGCCCGGCCGAAACGTGCCTTTCAAAGTGCTTGCCTGGCTTGCGTCGCCTTTAGCTGTTATCACTTCGAACGCATAGCTATTATCGGTGCTTTTAACCGGCTGCAGCCTGAGACTAATCGGAACAGATGCTACGACATTTAATTGTCCGTCTGCTA
>CAZNXD010000098.1:3387-6598 GCA_964576935.1 uncultured Pirellulales bacterium
AAGTAGTTGACCTTGCCGTTTTTAAGCCTGACCGTCGGCAGTTTGCCCGCCCCGGATTTGCCGAAGGTATGTCTGATTGCCCCTATATTCCATTTGCCCGTATCGAGGTCCTGCTGGAGGTCCAGCACAAAGTCTTTGATGTTTATTTTCTTTAGTTTTGGCTTCAATAGGACAATGCTTTTCAAGCCAAAGCGCGCGTAAACCGTTCTTGCACGAAGAATCGTATTGTCATAGTCCTGCTGTTGTTTGGGCTTGATTTGAAGGTTCTTTATCAGAACCGAACCGTTAAGGCGAAGGTCAACCGACTCGACCGATATCTGCGTGTTAGTAATTTCGGCGAGCTCACGAATTACTATCGGTGGTGCGAAATGCTCAGCTATCTTGAAGACCACCAGTAAAATCACAATCGCGATGACAACCCATACCCAGCGGCGTTTGGGCTTTTTGCGCAGAGCGTCATCTTTATTGGTATTGTTCAGGTCTATCGGCATGTTGTTTTCGAACGTTATGCTTTTACTCGCTTCAGTGCTTTATCCGCAATGTCACGCCGACAGTATGCCCCTTCGAAGCTTATCTTATCAACCGCCTCATAAGCTTTATTTTTTGCCTCGGTTATGGTGGCTCCTACTGCCGTAACTCCCAGGACCCTTCCCCCGTTTGTGACTAATTTCCCGTCCTGCTCTTTAGTTCCCGCCTGGAACACGAACACATCCTCGAGCTCATTCGCCTCATCGATTCCGCTTATGACTTTGCCTTTTTCATAATCGCCGGGATAGCCTCCCGACGCCATCACCACGCAGACCGCCGGCCGCGGGTCCCACTTAAGATCCACATCATCGAGTTTTTCATCGCACACCGCCAGCATCACTTCCAGCAAATCGCTCTTTAGCCGCATCAATATAGGCTGTGTCTCCGGGTCCCCGAAACGCACGTTGAATTCCAGCACCCTCGGCCCGGCCGCGGTTACCATAATACCTGCATACAAGATGCCTTTATAAGGTGTCCCATGCCGATTCATGCCGTCAACCACCGGCACAAGAATCTCACGATTTATTTGCGACATCAGCTTATCCGTCACAACCGGCGCCGGGCTATACGCGCCCATTCCGCCGGTATTCGGACCCGTATCGCCGTCCCCGATAGGTTTATGGTCCTGCGATGATTCCATAACATAGATATTGCGCCCGTCAACAAACGCCAGAATAGATGCCTCCTCGCCGAGTAGTTTATCTTCCACCACTATCGTATTGCCCGCATTACCGAACGCCTTATGACGCATAATCTTCTCGGCAGCGATTATACCGTCCGCCGGGTCGTCACAGACAAATACTCCCTTGCCGGCAGCCAGGCCCGCCGCTTTGACTACGACTGCCTCATCTCGGCTGGCTATGTAGCGCTTGGCGTCTTCAAAGCGGTCAAATACTTGTCCTTCTGCTGTAGAGATTGAACATGACCGCATTAATTGTTTCGCGAATGCCTTATCCGCTTCGAGCCTCGCAGCTTCCCTGCACGGCCCGAACGCCTTTATGCCGGCCGCCTCAAAAGCATCAACCGCGCCTTCGGCCAGCGGTGCTTCGGGTCCGGCGACCATAAGTTCAATTTTGTTCTGTCTGGCAAAATCAATAAGTTTCTCAGTGTCGGTCGCGCTAATAGCCACGTTTTCACCGAACTGCGCCGTCCCCGGATTGCCCGGCGCGGTATACAGCTTTGTCAAATTCTTCGATTGAGCTAATTTCCATGCGATTGCGTGTTCACGTCCGCCGCTACCCAGTAAAAGCACTTTCATTGTCCGCCCTCACGTATTTACTGAAAATTACAGATACACTTATGTTCTCATTAAATCAGCCTTTACGGCAGGATTGTATTACTACCGATTAATATTCGCAAAGAAAATCTCCGTTCAGCTTAGAGTGGGAAAACGCAGATGCAGCCGCCTGTCTCAAGCGGCCGCATCTGTTTATCAAATTCCTTGTCGAACAGCAGGAGGATAGAAAAAGAAGGGACTGAGATGCGGAGCCAGAGGAAAGCGAGATAATCTCAGCCCCGTTGATTATTCGTCGAAATGATAGTAAACCGGCCGATCCAGTTCTATCCCTTTTTTGTCGAATTTTGTTCTTATTTGCCAATTAATGACACTGGATAAACGCTGCGGACCGCACTTGAAAATCCCTGCGAATTGCTGTACAATTCCGGCCCTTTATTGTGGTTTGTTTAATATAGATTTAGTCGGAGCGAATAATGCTTACAGACAACATTCTCGAATTAATCGGCAATACTCCGCTGCTCCAGCTAAAAGGTGAAAATATTTTCGCCAAGGCTGAATTCCTCAATCCCGGCGGTAGTATCAAAGACCGTGTCGCCTTAGCCATGATTGAAGCCGCACAGCGAGACGGCAAGCTAAAGCCCGACTCAATCATTGTTGAACCATCCAGCGGCAACACCGGCATCGGCCTGGCTCTGGTAGGGCGGCTGATGGGCTATAAGGTTGTCATCGTCATGCCCGAAGGTATGAGCGAGGAACGCAAAAAGCTCATAAAAGCCCTTGGCGCAGAACTTGTCCTTACCCCCGACAGTGAATCTTTGCCGGGCGCGGTTAAAAGGGTTGAAGAGATGGCCGCCGCCGACCCAAAAATTTTCGTCCCCCAGCAATTTGAGAACCCCGAGAATCCGAAGGTCCACTACGAGCAGACCGCACGCGAGCTGTGGCACCAGATGGGAGGCAAAATTGATTGTTTTGTCGCCGGTGTCGGTTCCGGAGGAACCTTGCAGGGCGTCGGAAAATATCTCAAAGAGCATAAGCCCGACGCAAAGGTCATAGCCGTTGAGCCAAAAAATGCCTCTGCTCTGCTTGGTCACGAGCCCGGCCTGCACCAGATTCAGGGTATAGGCGATGGCTTCATCCCCGGTGTGCTCGATGTCTCGCTTGTCGATGATGTTGTTGAAGTCACCGACGAAGACGCAATCGAGACTACCCGCCAGCTCGGAAGGGACTATGGTATGCTCGTCGGCATCAGTTCCGGCGCGAATATCTGGGCCGCGAGACAACTGGCTCAAAAAATCGACGGCAACATAGCAACAGTCCTGCCCGACCGCGCCGAAAGATATTTCAGTACCGCTTTGCTCTAATACCGCACCTATTTCTCTCCAGTGGCCGGACTATGGTTCAAGCCCATATTTATTGGGAAAATGCCTGTTTTTTTATCGTCAGGGC
>CAZNXD010000099.1:0-617 GCA_964576935.1 uncultured Pirellulales bacterium
GAGTATATCGCCACGCAAAACTATTGGCAGGCCCAGTCCCATAATCACTTTGCCTGAAGCAAACTTAACGGCTCCACAAATAAACCGGTGTTAGAGAGGGGGCTAAATTAAAGGTGAGAAGTTACCTTTTCTCAATACGCGATGGTAGTATCGGACGGTTGAGAGGCTAAAATATTTCCTGATATTTTAGAAACACTATGCTGCCCAAGGGCAGTTTACAGGGCTATTCGGTAATCTTATAGACGGCATCTCCCGCTCGGACCCGGTCGGGAACCTTTATTCCAATTGAATCGCCCTTTTTTGCTTCGGTGACATCTGCATTGTTTACCTGCAACGATGCGATAGTCAGCTCAAGGTCAGTAGTGTGGCCCTTGATTTTGATTTTGTCACCGACTTTTACAGAACCGGTCAACTCAATACCCGCAACAACCGGATGCGCAAAGAAATCCGAGACTTTGCCAATCATCTCTTCGGCCATTTTGTGTCTCCTTTCATTTAATCGAGTTGTATTTCAATCCATTATTATTCTAACGCAGATAATGATTTATACAAGAGGCAAGATTAGCCGTTATCTGCGGCCGGAATCTACTGCTGCGGCAGGAGAACTTTTTGATTGA
>CAZNXD010000099.1:627-6594 GCA_964576935.1 uncultured Pirellulales bacterium
TCGTTATCATATCTTTAAATTCGAAAGGTGCGTTTATCGCGCAGCTTTAAGGGGCAAAGACATGGCCAAAAAAACAGATTTGATTTCATATTGTGGAATGTATTGCGGCAGCTGTCCGGCTTACACGCAGAGCCTTGCCAATCTTTCGAAGGACCTGAGAAAAGAGTTGCGCAGCAGTAAATGTGATAAGGCGGCACCGGCCCTTGCGAAGATTCCGGCATTTCGAGTGTTCAAACATTATGGTAAGTTTTGTGAAGTCCTTGATTTCTTTGAGAAAATGCACTGCAAGAAAGCCTGCAGGGCCGGCGGCGGGTCAGCCCAATGCGGAATCAAAAAATGCGTTAAGAAGAAAGGCTATGACGGCTGCTGGCAATGTGACGATTTTGAGACATGTAAGAATTTGAAAATGCTTGAAAAGTATGGCGACACAGACAAAACGTATCTGAAGAACCTGCGAAAAATCAAAAGGCAGGGTCCGGCGGCATTTGTCAGAGCTCAGAGCGGATAATTCAATAAGATAAGACTAATAAACTGTACTCGGTGAGAAAATGAAAAGAAATACGGCGCTTAAGATACTGAATCCAATCCTTGGGATATTCCTGGTCAATCAAATCGTTACAGGATTGCTCAGGGCAAAGCTGTCTTACGAGGCATTCGAGATTCTTCATGAGACAGCAGGGCTTGTGCTGGCCGGTTTAGTTGTGCTGCATCTGATACTGAACTTCAACTGGATAAAAGCCAGCTACTTCAAGACCCACAAGGCAACATAGTCCTAAAACAGCATTTTGATTATCTGCTTAGGTTCGATTCGGAACGGGCTGCCTTTGCCTTCGAAGAAACCGTGCTCTTTAATTAAATGAATGTTGAGGTCGGACCATTTTATTTCCGTTCCGGTTTTGGTGTCTTTTAGTGTAGTAACCCGCTTGGCAAAATAGGCCGGGTGCGGCCAGGGACAGGGGATACGGCCTTTAGCTTCGGTGACTTTTGCCCGGTGGGTATCATCTATGTGTGCCCAGTTACCAAGGGCCTTTGCAGCGAGGTCGGTTATTTGCTGTATTTTTTCAGCAAGCTGCGGCGCAGTATAATCCAATCGCGCAAGCTCGGCCAAATCGGCATCAACTATCTCAGTGAGTGAGCGATTGTCGCTGCCCATAAAGCCAACGGCAGAGAGCTTTGAGGACCGCAGTATTTCTTCGAGTTTTTGTGAGTCAGGTGATTTTTTCATGCGAATTTATCATAATAGATTTTATCTTCAGTCATACCAAGTTTTTTTAAGACTTCGATGGCGGCGTCAATCAGGCCTGGCGAGCCGCACAAATAGCCTTCACATTGTGAGGCATTTTTGACATTTCGCTGGACAGCTTCTGTAACCAGCCCCGTTTCGCCATTCCAGCTTTTGTCGTAGTCGGGCTGAGAAATAACTGGTACGAATTTGAAATTGGCAAGGTCTTTTTCGAACTGTCGCATTTCATCCAGCAGGAAAAGCTCGTCAACTTTATTTGCACCGAAATAGTAAGTTGCCTTTCGCCGGCTGTTTTTATTTTTCATATCATGCAGGATACTAACAAAAGGAGCCATTCCTGAGCCGCCTGCGATAAAGACCATCTCACTATCGGTTTCGGTCAGGCGGAACTCGCCGTAAGGGCCGTTGAACTTTACTGTATCGCCAACCTTTAAGTGTTCAAAACAATATGTAGTGCAGATACCACCCGGGACGAGCCGGATAATCAAATCAATGATATTTTTCTGAGCCGGGTCGGAAGCAACCGAATAAGCCCGGTAAACTTCTTCAGAGCTTTTTTCATAGACGGGAGTTAAAAGCTGGATGTACCGGCCTGGTACAAAATCGATTGTATCACCTTCAAGCAGCTCGAAACGGAACAGCTTCATATCGGCTGTCAGGTCCCTGATTTCAGTACACTTAGACGTGTATTCACGAACGTCAAACAATTCGGGAGGGATTTCGATTTCGAGGTCGTTGCGGACTTTGACCTGGCAGGAAAGACGAATGCTGCCAGCTTTTTCTTTTTCGTCAAGGTAAGGTTCTTCGGTTGGCAGTAACTGTCCGGCGCCGCTTAGGACTTTTAGTTTGCACAGGCCACAAGTGCCACGGCCGCCACATGCGCTCGGTATGAAGATTTTGTTTTCGGTCAGGGTAGACAAGAGACTGCCGCCGCCGTCGATGGTCATCTCTTTCTCTTTGTTGATGGTTATTTTGCACGGGCCGTAGTTGCGCAGGAAATGTTCGGAGACACATAGAACGGCCGCAAGAGCAGCGGCAATTGCGGATACTATTAAAACTGCTTTGAGCAATACGAATATCATCATTTTTGAACGTCACTAAGAGCTGAGCACGCCGGTGAAACCGACAAAGGCAAGGGCCATAATGCCGGCAATGATAAGAGTAATGCCGGGGCCCTGGAGGCCTTTTGGAATCAAATCGTTTGAGAGTTTCTGTCTTATGCCAGCCATAGCCATAATCGCCAGGAACCATCCGATGCCGCTTCCCAGGCCATAGCCAATAGTAACAATCAGCGAATATTCACGAATCACCATGAACAGCGATGCGCCAAGTATGGCGCAGTTTACGGTTATCAAGGGCAAAAAGACTCCGAGTCGTTGGTATAGATAAGGCGAAAACCTTTCGATAGCCATTTCAACGAACTGTACGAACGCGGCGATTATGATTATGAACATTATGAAGCGGAAGAACTCAAGGCCGAAGGGGACAAGGACAAAATGATAGACGAGCCAGTTGAGAACACAGGTGCAGGTCATTACAAAGATGACTGCGATACCAAGACCGAGGCTGGTTTTGACCTCGCGCGAACAGCCGATGAAGGGACATAAACCTAAAAAGTAGCTTAGCAGAATGTTGTTGGTAAAAACCGCTGAGATACAAACTATAAAGGCCTGCGTTATTTCGGGAGAGAATTTCATTTGTCCTTATCCTCACCAGATAATTGAATTGAACGGAATACCCAGATAACAATTGCGAGCATAAAGAATGCGCCGGGCGGCATTACCATTATTATCCATTTGTCCCAGGTGGTGCTGAAATACGGCAGAGCAATACCCAGGAATGTACCCATGCCAAGGACTTCGCGGAAGGTCGCGATTATCAATAATACAAACGAATAGCCAAGCGCGTTGAACAGTCCGTCCATAAAAGCAACAGCGGGCGGGTTCGAGTTGCTGCAGGCTTCGCAGCGGCCCATGACGATGCAGTTTGTGATAATCAGGCCGACGTAAGGGCCGAGATTTTCGGACATCTGTGGCCAATAGGCTTTGAGTATTACATCAACGATGATAACGTAAAAAGCAATAATCAAAGTCTCGACCATCATTCGTATATTGCGAGGTGTGAGATTTCTCAAGATAGAGACGCTTAGAGCACTTAGCGACAAGGTAAAGACAAGGGCGGTGCACATAACCACAGTATTTAGCACAAGGTTAGTTACAGCGAGTGTGCTGCATATACCAAGGACCTGGCCAAAGACGGGATTGTTGGTCCAGAGGCCTTCACGGATAAGCTTTTTGTCGTTTTTGCCGTTCACTGGGTCTTCATCTCGTCACGCCATTTGCTCAAGGCGTCGTTAATTATCTTTTCGAGTCTTGTGCTGGTTTGGGTGGCGCCGGTTACCGCATGGACTTCATTATTTCCGAGCGATTCGCCGGATCGTCTAAAGTTAACCGGCTTTTGTCCGTCAGCCATTACCAATTTATCAAACTGTTTACAGAAAGGCTGCTGAGCAACTTCTGCTCCCAGGCCGGGTGTTTCGCGCTGCTCGTATACGGCAAAACCTGTGATAGTTTTCTTGTCGGCGGAGATTCCTACGACAGCCTTAATCGGTGCCCAGAAACCCTGACCCTCGATAGGCAGAGCATAGGCGGTTATTGCATTGTTTTTGCGGAGGATATAAGCGCCGCCGGTGGATTGGGAAGGCTGCTGCACATTCTCATTGAAGTACTGATGTAACTGCAACTCATTGGCCAAAGCATTCTGGTCAACCGGCAGTACGACGAGAACTGCTTTTTCAAAAGCGATTTGCTGATTGGCCTGGACGCGGGCATTAGTAAGCTGGGCAAAGCCAATTACCACGGCGCTGAAGCAGGCCGTTACGATAAACATATAAATAACCG
The DNA here is from genome assembly GCA_964576935.1 of uncultured Pirellulales bacterium. Lineage (GTDB taxonomy): Bacteria > Planctomycetota > Phycisphaerae > Sedimentisphaerales > Anaerobacaceae > CAYMOE01. Next base: position 4,771 of record CAZNXD010000099.1, read on the forward strand.
GATACCAGAATTTACTTTTCATGAGCTTTTGGTTCCGTCTTTGTTTTGGCGGTGGTAGCTTTGACGGCGTAATCGAGAATCGGGGCGAACATATTGCCTATAAGAATCGAGAACATCAGGCCGCCGTTGAAAATAGAAAAGTTTCTTATGACCATGGTGCATGTGGCAATGATGAAGCCGTAGATAATCCGAGCGGGCGTTGTTTTTGGTGAGCTGACCGGGTCGGTGGCCATGAAGAACGCGCCAAAGAGAAAACCACCGCCGAGTACCGCAGGTAAGGCGCCGGGGACAGGCTCAACGCCAAGCTGGTAAAGTACGTCGTTCCAGAAAATATATGTAATGATGGTCGAAAGGATGATGGCTCTGCTTGCTGTCTTTGTTATGAAAAGATAGATGCCGCCGATGCAGATAAGCAGTGCGCTGGTAACACCCATTGTTCCGCTGATTCGGCCGAACAGCAGACCTCGATAAAGGGCGGATTTGTGGACGTGCTTGCTTTGGCCCTTGGGTACTACGTGCGGGACCCAGTCCTGAGCATAATCTGTGCCGAGATAGATTTGGCCGGCTTTGAGATACGCCATTGGAGTTGCCCCGCTGATTGCATCGGGTGATTCGACGGTGGTCCATTTGTTAAGAGCGCCCCACGGACCCTGTGCTACGGGGGCCCAGGTCGCGGTCAGTGCAATGGGGAAACAGACATAAACAAAGGCCCGGCCGGCCAAGGCGGGATTGAATATATTCTTGCCGAAGCCGCCGAAAACTTCCTTGGTGAACATGACCGCAAAGACAGTACCGATGACAACTACATGCCAGGAGACGGAGGGCGGCAGGACCAGAGCAAATAAAGTGCAGGTGACAAAGACGGCTTCTGTGACAGGCTTGCCGCGGCGACGGGTGAAGATGAACTCGACGATAAAGCCTGTGACATTAGCCAAAGCTATGACAAACAGGCAGTACCAGCCGAAGTAATAGACCGCACCGGCTATACAGGGTAAAAGGGCCAATAAGACCCGGCGCATTGCGGATTGCTTTTGCAGAATTTTTTTACTTCTTTCAGCCATAATAAGTGCAGAAAGTTCTATCCGATTCCCATACGGTAACACTGTGAAGCTTGGCCGGGCTGAATTTGCCGGTGAGCCTGTCCCAGGCTAAAACTGCAAGATTTTCAATGGTTGGGTTTTTTGCGGCGAATTCCGCGACATCCTGATTGAGATTTTTGTGGTCAACGAGCTTTATGAACTGAGCGTCTACAACATTTTCAAAATCACCAATGCGAATGTCCTGTTCGGCGGGGGTTTTAATTGTGACTTCAAGGACATAGTTATGGCCGTGGCCGGCCGGGTTGGCGCATTTGCCGAATAATTCGAAATTTTCCTTCTCCGACAACTTATCATTCCAGAGTTTGTGCATGGCGGCAAAATCAAACTTCTCGCTGAAGTAAATCATTTTCATATCCTCGCAATCGAAGGCGATTTTACGGTATGGGTTCAGTTTTAGAGCAAGCTCAATGAGTAAAGCTCCATCGAATTTGTCTTTGAGTGTGTCGCGAACACGACTTAAAAGCCGAGCCAATTCCGGCAATGGTGTATGTTTGCCCCTGGTGAAGTTTTCTCTGATTCGGCCTGCAAAAATGGGCACGGCATGAGCCCTTACGAGCCTGTCGATATCAGAGACATTCAAGACCAGCTACACACACCGTGCTTGAAATACCCAGAAAGCTTAGGAAATAAGAAAGCCATCGATCATGCAGCCCTAGCCGACAATCACTGCACCGAAATCACCCACACTGACCAAATACTCGCAATCATCGCCAAAGAGAGGGAA
>CAZNXD010000100.1:0-6512 GCA_964576935.1 uncultured Pirellulales bacterium
GTCGATGCTGTCGCGCCGCTCGAAGAATTGGCCGCACAGTACAGCGATACCGACAATCCTTTCGCAGTCGCTGCTGAACAAATTAAATCAGCCGCTGCTACCGAACCAACTGCCGCTCCGAACGATACTGAGCAAATTATCCCAACAGCAATAGTCTCTGCCAGCTCGGAAATATTCGAGCTGCTGCCCGCCGAGACCCTGTTCTGTGTCCGCATTAACTATTTCGATTACGCTCTGGGTCAGATGGACCAGTACCTTTCCGGCGTGGTGCCGATACCGATGCCTGCCACAATGGGCGCTCGAAGCATGGTTGCAAAAATCTTAGCCGATGCCTCTCTGGTAAATGTCGATACCTCCGCCGCTCTTGCAATCGCGGGCCTGACCGTCGGCAAAGACCCAAAAAATCAGTCTATGGATGATTTACTGATTGTGCTGCTTGTGCCAATGAAAGACTACGACAAATTCATCGCCGAAAATCAAAACGCCTCCGCCCCCGACGCCAATGGAATCTCCACCATAAAAACCGGCAAAAAAAATACTCTTATCGCAAGGCTCGGCGGATTCGGATTAGTAAAATTAGTCGGCGATTACAAAAAGTTAAACTATGCTGTTAATCTACTTGCCGATAAAAATGAAAAATTTGCTGGTTCGCTTGCCCAGGCCGACTTAACACAAGCCAAACAGCAACTCTTCTGGGCTCATGCAAATGTCCAGAAAGCTTCAGGAATCTTCGGACCCGTAGCAAAACAAAAACTCGAAGAGCTAAAAAAGATAATGGTTCAGCAACAATCTGCTCCTCCTGAAGCCATAAATATCTACTACGTTATGCTCGATATCCTTACCCAGGAAGTCGAATCCATGAGCCTCAGCATTGAGCCAACCGACAGCTTGCTCAGAATGACGTTCAACACAACCGCCACGCCCAATACGCCCATGGCCAGAATGTTCACCGCTGATACCGAAGCTAAAAAGCAGAATGAACTGATGGGATACCTGCCGGAAGGAAGTATCTTCAACATCGCGCTGAAGCTCAACACACCCTTATGGGAAGAAGCTACCCTCACAAATTACGACCTTATCTCGCTTATGTCGGATAAAGAGGTCCCCGACGAAACATTTGATAAACTCCAGTCACTGCTTGCCGATATGGTCGCAAGCTCCGATGGCGACAGCGTAATGAGCTGGACAATCCAGCCGGACGGCAACGCCATGCCCTTCTCCGCCACCTGGGTCGCCAAAATAAAGGATGCTCAAAAATGGCGAAACGCAAACGAAGAAATCATGAAACTCTGGGGACAAAAAAGTTCCTTCGGAGAAATCTATGCCGATAGCTTCGATATCCAACCCGAATACAAGATGATTCAAGCCGCGGAAAGTTACCGAGGCGTACCAATCGACGCGATAACATTCTCTATGGATTCTACCGACCCCAACAGCGAATATGCCAAGATGATTCAGGATATTTATGGACAGGGGGTGGATTACAGGTGGGCCTTCACTGACGGCCTGTATCTCTGCTCAATAGGCAACGACTGCCAGCAGCAAATACGTGATTTGATAGACAAGGCAAAAAACGGCATCGACAGCCAGCCTAATCCCGAAATCGCCCAAGCTTTGCAACTGCTGACCAACTCCGAAGAATGCGACTTCGCCGGAACCGTCAACTACGTTCGGATGCTAAACATGGCCCGGGCATTTATGCCGTCGGAAATCTCTCCTCCATTAACCAACCTCGAATTCTCTTCGAAAAGCAATCTGGCCTTTGGCGGAAAGGTTGGAGCAGGACAAATGAACCTCGAAATCGCTCTGCCCAAGGAACACCTCCTTGAAATAACCGCTGCCGCCGATGCAATGAACAGAGCCGTGATTCAGCAACAAAAGGCCGCAAACGCTGCCGCTGCCGAATCGGCTGATGAGCCGAACACCACCGACACTAACAACCTGGAATAACTTTAAGATTTTGAACAATCAGCCCCCGCGATTGTCTTCTGAAAAGAAGACGCGGGGGTTTTCATTTATCCAAACACCCCGCCACACCGCAAAACACAAAAAAAGCTTGTTCTGACCCGCCTCCGTAATGTATATTGCCCTGTTTCGATATAAACGCGGAATTAATGTATCATGGAGGTTTCAAAGTGGCTAACACTGCCGACATTCGCAATATCGTTATGCTCGGACACGCTGGAAGTGGAAAAACATCCTTAACCGAGGCTATCCTGCATAAAACCGGCTCGACTAACCGCCTCGGCAGTGTTGACGACAAAACGACAATATGCGACTACTTTGACGAGGAAAAGGAGCATGGCCATTCAATCCACTCCGCCATCGTCAACGCCGAGCACGCCGGAAAGTTGATTAACATAATCGACACACCCGGCTATCCCGATTTCCTCGGCCCGGCCATCAAATCCCTCCCAGCCGCCGAAACCGCCGTCATTGTCATCAGTGCCGCCTCTGGAATCGAGACAAACACTCGAAAGCTCGCCCAGCTCGCCGCCGATTCGAACATGCCCCGCATCATTGTCATTAACAAAATGGACTCCGACAATGTTGACTTCCCCGAGCTCATTAAAAATATAAAGGAAACCTTCGGCATACAATGCCGATTTGCCAACCTGCCCGCCGCCGACAAAGCATCCGTCATCGACTGCATCGCCAATGATTCCGGCGACTCACCACTCGGCGATGTCGCAACAGCACACACCGAACTTATCGAATCTGTCATCGAAGCCGACGACGCATTGATGGAAAAATATCTCGGCGGAGAAGAAATACCACAGGACAAAATCGCCTCCGTATTCGTAACCGCTCTAAAAACCGGAACTCTGGTCCCAATTGTCTTTACAAACGCAAGGGCCGAAACAGGCGTCACCGAACTGCTTGACATCATCGTCAAATGCACACCTTCACCTGCACAGGCTCACCCGCGAACTCTCAAAGATGGTGACAACTCCGTCGAATTAAAAGCTGACTCTTCAGGCCCGTTAGCCGGTCTTGTCTTTAGAATCGGTTTCGACCCCAAATCAAACATGAAGTACTCCGCGATTAGAATCTTCAGCGGCCAGCTAAAGTCGGACACATCAATGCTGCGCAACGACGAGAAAAAAGCCATCCGCCCCGGCCACGTCCTGAAACCGCAGGGCCCCGATACTAAGGAAATCCCCGCCGGCGTAGCCGGTGACATCGTAATGCTCGCAAAGGTTGACGAATTGAGAAACGACGACCTCATCCACGACGGCAAAGCAAAAGGAAAATTCGAAGTACCCGCCGTATCCGAGCCTATGTTCTCACTCGCTATCGAGCCCGCCACACGCGGCGACGAGCAGAAAATCTCAACCGCGCTCGAAAAACTCTGCGAAGAGGACCCCTGTTTCAAAGTCGCGCGTGACCCGCAGACAAAAGAGCTCGTCGTCAGCGGAATGGGCGAGCTGCACCTCCGCGTAGTACTCGAAAAAATGGAAAAATATTACAAGCTCACGATAAACACTAAACAGCCGAAGATTCCTTACCGCGAAACCATCACCGCAAAGGCCGAAGGCCACTACCGACACAAAAAGCAAACCGGAGGTGCCGGACAATTCGGAGAAGTCTACCTCAGAGTCGAACCAGCCGAGCGAAACTCCGACCCATCACTGCAGTTTAGCTGGGACATCTTCGGCGGCTCGATACCGGGCCAATTCGAACCACCTGTTCTAAAAGGCATCAACGACGTCATGGAATCCGGCGTCGTAGCAGGTTTCAGATTGCAGGACGTAAAGGTCTCTATCTACGACGGTAAGTATCACCCGGTTGATTCAAAGGAAGTTGCCTTTCGCGCCGCAGGAAAAGGAGCCTTCATCGACGCAATCCAGAAAGCAAAACCCGTCCTTCTCGAACCGATTGTCAACCTGGACGTCACCATCCCTGCCGAAAATATGGGCGACATCGCAGGCGATTTGGCCTCACGGCGAGGCAGAGTCTCAGGACAGGACATGCTCGCAGGCAACATGATGGTCTTAAAGGCACAGGTCCCACTCTCGGAAATAACCCAATACAGCAGTCAGCTGAAATCCGTAACGGCGGGCCGAGGTAGCTATTCAATGTCACTCAGCCACTACGAGCTGGTACCCTCAAACGTCCAGCAGCAAATCGTCGCCGCCTACCAGAAGGAAAAACAATCAGAATAATTGTTAGCCCCCACGTTTGGTTTTGCGCGAGCAAAACCGTGGGGGATCTTCTAACCTTGCGTCATTGCATCCGGTATCCGCCATCTTATGCTAACATCGCTTTTTTCAGCTCAGCCCGATTACTATCAATCCATTCCGCCTTGCGCCGAATCATTTTCAAAAATTCCGCCCCGCCCATATTCCCGAAGAATCCCGTCGTCGCCACCGGCAGCACTGCCTCTGCGATTATCGTCTCAATCATCAGCTCAACCAGGCTCTCCAGTTCCCCCTCACCTAATTGCCTCACCTGCCGGTATCCGTCCATAAAATATACAAACCGTTCCTCATCCAGATAGTCAGGCCAATCCGCCGGGTTAGGCCGCCCGCCAACTATCGAAAACTGCAGAACTCCGTTCGCCACATCCATTACTACCGGCGCAATCTTCACCGAATCAAAATCCAGAACCGCCGCAACCTTACTCTCCTCGAACAGCATATTCCCCGGATGCCAATCCCCATGAATTATCTGACTATCCCACTCATCATACCCCAGTTCATTCACTCGCACCGCCGCCGAATTATAAAGTCCCATCAGCACATCCGCCGTCTCACCCATCCCGCGTCCCACTGTATTTTTATTCGATCCGACCGTCTTAAGATGACTCCGCACCTTAGCCGAATCATGAAACCCGCCCTTCAAAGGCTGCAAAAACTCATAATCAAAATCACCAAGACTCGAATGAAACCTCGCCATCTGCCTGCCCGCGTCTATCGTCGCCTGCTTACTCCCGTCATACCTCGCCCCACTCACAAAATGAAACAGCTCATATATATGCTCATCAACCTTCAGTATCGTATTGTCCTCATCCTTCGTCGCTATCAAGCTCGTTGCAGGAAATCCCTTCTCTCTCAAATGAAGCTGCACCGCATGCGCGAATGCCACCCGATAAAGGTCATCCTTCCCCCGAGGCCGACGTTTCAGCAGAAACTTCCCCCTATCGCTCACCACTATCTCTTTCGGCGCACGCCGATTCCCCGCCGACAGAGGCTCCAATTCATGTATCACCCCCAAATCATAATGGCTGAGCGCCTTCGCCAGCTCATCACTCGAAAAATGGGCTCCACCCCGCGCCATATCTAATCCTTAATCCCTTATTTGATTAATCCTTTATATCTAATCCCTAATCAATAATCCATAATCCTTTATCCTTTTTATTCCCTTGTTTTTAACCGGAATTGGGAGGATAATATCTATACTGTAGGTAATAACGTTTCACTTGCTTCAACTAATCGAGGGCAAAAAATAATGGCTAAAAAAAAGAAATCAAAAATAATTGCAACCACTATCATTATAATCGGCCTGGCTATCACGGCCGTCCCAGGCTGCAGGTCTAAGGCGAAAACAGAAAAAGTCCCTGCCGATACTAATGAACAGCAACAAACTCAGAAAGAAACAATAAAGGAGACAGAGCAGGCCGGCACCGATACCAATAAACAACAGGAAACTCAGAAGGAAACAATAAAGGAGCGGGCAGTGAAAAATACACAGGTTCGGCTAACAACGAATCACGGCGAGATTGTCATCGAATTAGATACCGAAAAAGCGCCGCTCACAACAGCAAATTTCCTCAAATACGTCGAGCAAGGCCAGTACGACGGCACCATATTCCATCGAGTTATTCCGAACTTTATGATTCAGGGCGGCGGCTTTACCGCTGAGATGCAGAAAAAGAAAACAAATCCGCCTATCAAGAACGAGGCAAGCAACGGCTTGAAGAATCTCACCGGCACTCTGGCCATGGCAAGGACACCCGCCCCCGACAGCGCGACCAGCCAGTTCTTTATAAATCTTACCGACAACGCCTTTCTTGATTATACAGCAGCAAACCCCGGCTATGCCGTATTCGGCAAAGTCATCGAAGGTATGGAGATTGTTGACAAGATTGGCGCTGTCAAAACCGGCGTGACAAAGGGAATGAAGGACGTCCCAATAGAAACCGTTACTATCGAATCCGCAAAACTCGTCGAATAATAATTAATTCACAAACCCGTAGGGGCGAACCCGCGTGTTCGCCCTTATTTCTGTCCGGGGTTATTGTTTTTGTTTATCCCCCACCCCTGCGGTGGGGGATGGAAATGTTTTTATATATAGCCCCAGGTCCTGCGCCTGGGGATTATGTCCTTTGTCATACCTGCGCACGCAGGTATCCATTTTCGAGAATCCAGTATCGAGAATGTTTAGCAGTCGCCGGAACGGCGACTCGACGAGGGCCGAGCGACAAGCGACGAAAACACCCTTGCCTTTTCCGTTCTGTAACTCCAAAATTAATCATATAAACGATTCAATACTTATCCGCCTATGGCGGA
>CAZNXD010000101.1:0-6484 GCA_964576935.1 uncultured Pirellulales bacterium
GAGATCACATTGAAGAAAAGCAACGCAGAAAAATGATTCAAATCTCCCAAAGCCATCATAATCTTAAAGTACGCACATACGGAACGTTCCTAGATAGCGCTAGAAACCTTGACAAACATGAAGAAAATCCCAATGAACCAATTAGCTTGGCGAATACGGAAGAAAATATATAACGGTAGCATAAAATCTGCGAAATCAGCCTACCCGTCCTTCGTATAACTACGGAGGGCAGGCAGGTAACGGTACTAAACAAATCGCGCCCTCGGCAGGCCGAGGGGCTAAATAAACCCCGAAAGATTGCTTTGCTTGGTTCGGCTCCTTCGATACTACTCAGGACAGGTCGCTCGCAATGACATACACCCCCATTTTTCATTAGCCCAAAACGTGTTTTGCCAATTTTGGCTGTTTTCCCAGGGTGTTTGCAAAATGGCTGATAAGCACTTTCTCAATTTCTTTCAATGTTCTGTCCCCCGCCTGTGCAAGAGCCTTTAGATTATATAGTACCATGCCGGTGGCTTTTGTTACAGGAATTTTGTCGGGAAAATTGGCTTCGCAGTCGCGACAGATAAGACCGTTAGCTTCACTACTGAAATAGAACTCGTGCTGCGTACCACGTGTTGTGTGCTGCGTCTTGCAATTCGGGCAGTAATTCAAGATTGGTTGCAGGCCGATTTCTTTCAGCAAAGTCAGTTGAAAAAGGATTAGCAAAGCGAGTGTGTCTTGTCGCTTGTCACCTGCCGTTCGTATTTCATTAACATCTTTGAGAAAATTTAACATAGCGTCGAACAGTTCCGGATGTGGGTCATGCTCATCGGTCAGCTCGTTCAACAACTCAACGGCCAAAAGAGAGCTGTTCAAGGCAAAGAGATTTTTCGCAAGGTTATCAAAGGCTGGCTGCTGCTGAAACTCGGTAAGCGTGGCCAGCTTAGAACTTTCGGGGTCTGAGAAAACTATTTGCCCGTGTGAGAGGACCTCTATTGGGCCGTCAAATGGTGATTTTGGTCGCTTGGAACCTTTGGCAATAGCGCCGACCTTGCCGTTTTGGGCGGTAAAAAATGTTACGATTTGAGATGTCTCGGAGTAATCAACCGTGCGTATGCAGACAGCGCTGTCTTTTTTGAGCATTTTACTGTCGAGTTATTTTTTTGATTCGTATGCGTTTGATTTTCCTGGACTCAGCCTGGACGATATTAAAGCTAAGGTTCTCATAGTCAAACTGGGTGCCGGTTTTTGGTATATACCCTAAATATGAAAAGACAAAGCCTCCGATCGTATCGTAATCTTCGTCCTCAGGCAGGTCCAACTCGAATTCATCGTTCAAATCATCTATGTATGTCCGTGCATCAACTTCAATAGTTTCGGCATCGATTTTACGTATCGGCTTGGAAGGTGTTTTTTCATATTCGTCGGTTATCTCGCCGACAAGCTCTTCGATAATATCTTCAAGTGTAACAATCCCGGCTGTGCCGCCGAACTCGTCCAGAACCACTGCGATATGGAGTTTCTGGTTTTGAAACTCGTGCAGCAGTTCTCTAAGTAGTTTTGTTTCGGGAACGAAATAAGCCTCTCTGAGCCCGGATGAGAGCTTAAAGTTTTTTGCATCTTTGCCTATCTCCGCAAGTAAATCCTTGGCGTAAACAAGGCCGATTATCTTGTCTATACTTTGCTCAAAGACAGGGTATCTCGAATGGCCTGCTTTGGTGATGATGTCAAGCACTGTATGCAAGTCTGAATTTGCCTCTATGGCAATGACGTCGGTGCGCGGCGTGAGGATTTCGCCGGCGGTCGTATCAGTAAGTTCCAGGACATTTTCAATCATCTGCTGCTCTTCGGCATCAACAACACCTTCGAGCTTTTGCTGTTCGAGGTCCGTGAGGAATTCCTCTTCCTTTTCCTCCTGCAATTCCTCAGGCGTTGAGTCGGCCACTCCGGTAAGTCTTTTAACAAGTTCATCATATAATTGAAAGATATGTTGGAACGGCCAAAAGATAAAACCGAAAAGCATCAGGACCGTATAGCTTTGGCAAAGGACTTTTTCGCCGGCGTACTTTGCCCAGGCATGAGGGACGGCCAGTCCGAATACCGAAAATATCGCCGCGGCGATTATTAATGCGGCCAGGTATTGGCCGAATCCCAAAGCTCGCCGGTCAGGTCCTGAAAAAAGCCAAACTAACAGAAGCAGGATACAGGCGTTGAGTACTATCCGGTAAAACGAACAGGCCAGTATAAGTTTTTCGCTGTTGGCAATGAGTTTATCGACGCGTTTCTCCTTGCCATACAGCTTGAATATCTCATTCAGTTTGGCAGAAGAAAACGTTCGAAGGGATATATTGTTCACGGAAAAAAATAACGCAGCGAGCGCCATTACACATATCAGAATTATGGTCCAGGCCAAGTAACTCACTTAATGACCTTTCGAATAAACTAAAGGATACCCCAATTGCTGTAGAATTTCATTCTCCATTTTGTGCATCTTCCGGGCGTCCTGAGGTCTCTGGTCGTCGAATCCGAGCTGATGCAGCAGGCCATGCGTTACGTACAACGCTAATTCAGCCTGGGTAGAATGGCCCCTTTCCCTGGCTTCTCTTTCAGCAATTTCAGCGTTTATAACTATCTCTAAAGATTTATCATAGTTCGAATCATTGGTCTGTCTTTTATGGTTTACTCCCTGCTCATCAGATAAATCAAAGCTCAGACAATCGGTAATTTCTTTTCGGCCAAGAAATTGCTCGTTCAATCGGCTGATTTGTTCGTCACCCACCAACGCTATGCTTATGCTCGCATTGACAAGTCCGAAACGATTACAGATAGCTCGGACAATATTATCTATCTCAGCCGGAGAAAGGTCTTTGCTCTTGAATTGCTCGGCTATTTGAATGGCTAAGTCGGCCTCTTGTTGGTCGTCTTCCATATAATCCTATTCTTCGCGCTGCTGGGCCTGCTGCGGTTGATGCTCGCTCGTTTCTGTCTGCTCTTCCTGCTCAGGATATGTAATACGGCTGTGATAATGTGCGGTCAGAGTCTTGGCCATACTCACTTCTATACGGCTTAGCTCTCTAAGGGTCATATCGCATTCATCGAACTGACCGTCCTGCAGGCGCTTCAAGGCCATATTATGCACCACCGCATCGATCTTGGCCGGCGTGACCTCCTGCAGCGACCGAACGGCACTTTCCGCAACATCGGCCAACATTACAATAGCCGCTTCCTTAGTCCGCGGCTTCGGGCCTTCATACCTGAATTCACTCTCAGACGGTGGCGGTTGTTTGTCATCCTGTTTCTTTTTCGCCTCATTATAAAAATACTCAACCAGGGTCGTGCCGTGATGAGTCTCGATAAACTGTCTGAGTACCGCCGGCAGATGATATTCCTTAGCCATTTCTTTGCCGTCTTTGACATGCCCCTCAATAATCAATTGGCTCATCGCGGGCGAGAGCTCTTTGTGCTTACTGGTCGAGCCGACCTGATTTTCCACGAAATATGCGGGCTTGTTCATCTTGCCGATGTCGTGATAGTACGCACCGACTCGACACAAAAGTCCATTGCGTCCTATTGCCTCGGCTGCCGCTTCAGCTATAGAGCCGACAAGCAGGCTGTGGCTGAATGTGCCAGGCGCTTCCATAGCCAGTCTTTTTAGCAAAGGCTGATTCGCGTCACTGTAGTCCAACAAGGTCATACTGGTTGCTATACGAAACGCCCTTTCGATAAGCGGCAGCAATCCCTGAATTATTATACTGACAGAAAGCGTTGCAAAGCCGTGCCAGCCGCCATTGCCTATCGCCACCATCGGCTTCACATCAGCGGCCAGTAAGTCAAGGAAAAGCGAGATGACAAATACTATTGCCGCAGTAAATGCTCCGACCTGCAGCAGCTTTATACGAGTCCTGATTTCTTTGAGCGACAAACAGCACGTAAACGCCGCGGCCGCCATAACAAGAAAAGTGCGCAGGTCCGGCTGAGGCGATGTTGCAAAAGCAGCAAGCAGGCAGAAAATAATGCTCATACCTACTGCAAATCGCTGGTCATAGGCAATCGCCAGGATAATCGCTGCTGTAGTCGCCGCACCTGTGGCCCAACACGTGTGGGCTGTCAGGGCGGTGCCGATCTTGACCGCGGCAAGCAGGAAGATAAACAGAATCGAAATTGCAATGGCCCTGGCATGATTCTTTATTATGCGCTGCTGATAGTGGTGGATATAGAAGGCCGCAGCCACTGAAATAATAACCACTATCACCGCTATTGAGACGGTCTGCAAATAGGTAACCTGCCGGTTAAACTCAAAAGCAAGGATAAAAACACAGAGCACCACGAACAATAACCAGAGTAGATATGAGTTTACAATTTCAGCATCGACGAGCTTCCTCATGCGCGAGGCGCGTTCGGCTGCAAGTGTCTTTCGCACCTGTCCCCTGCGAGGATTTATTTTCTTAAAAAATCGCATCTATTATCGTAACCGCGAAAAAGACGGACTCATCTTTCCCAAACAATCCGCTAAGACTTTTCGGTCTTTCCATAGGCCCGCACAATATTCTGTACAAGTTTGTGCCGAACAATATCTCTCTGGGCAAGTTCAACATACCCAATGCCCTTTATTCTTCGTAATCTCTTAATGGCTTCAACCATGCCGCTTTTCTGTCCTTTGGGCAGGTCAATCTGGGTGATATCACCGGTGATTATCATTTTGGAACCAAGTCCCAGCCTTGTCAAGACCATTAGCATTTGCAGCGGCGATGTATTCTGCGCCTCATCGCATATAATGACCGAATCATTGAGTGTTCGGCCTCGCATAAAGGCAAGAGGGATTATCTCGATGACATCCAGCTCCATAAACTTTTTCATCTGCCCGAAATCCATCATATCCTCGAGCGCGTCAAAGAGCGGCCGAAGATAAGGATTGACCTTAGCCTGCAAGTCACCCGGCAGAAAACCGAGCTTCTCGCCGGCTTCAACCGCCGGTCTTGCCAGGACAATCCTCCGGATTTGTCTTTTCCTGAGCATTGAAACCGCAATCGCAACGGCCAGATACGTCTTGCCCGTTCCCGCGGGCCCAACACAAAAAGCCAGGTCGTTCTTCAGCATGGTCTCAATATACTTTAGCTGCCCTTTGGTAGAAGGCTGAATAACTTTCTTTTGCGCATAGACTGTTATCGCCTGGTCTGGAAGTTTCTTGTCAGCTTTATCTCTTCCGGTCAGCAGCATCTTAACATCATTAGTGTTAAGTGAGCCGGCCTTTATGAGATGCCTTTGCATTCTATCGAATACTTCGGCGGCGGCATTTACGCTCTCGGATTTGCCGCTGATAACCAGATTCTCATTGCGAGCCGCAATTTGTACATCAAAGTTTTTGCGCAAGAGGCGAAGGTGACTATCGGCGGGACCAAAAAGCTCAATCTTTTTGTGAATAGGCTCTAATTGTATCGTGACTTCCAATATTTTTTCCTATCGGCCCAGCGTCTTAAAGAACAGATACGCAAACGGCGCTGCCAGTAACACTGAATCAATGACATCCAGGATGCCACCAAAACCGGGTACGCTGGCAGCCGAATCCTTATGCTCAGCATCGCGTTTTATCAAAGACTCGGCCAGGTCCGACAACTGGCCGATAAATGCAAAACATACTCCAAACAACAACGCCCAAAACCAAGTCATTATATCACAGAAAATCGCAAAAAGCACTGAAACCAACATTGCGCCAACAACAGCACCAGCCATGCCCTCCCAAGTCTTACCAGGACTGAGATTAGGGGAAAATTTGTGTTTTCCCCAGAGCGAGCCTGCTGTGTAAGCGCCTATGTCGGCTGATTTTACAACAAATATAAACATCAGGAACGGCCAAAGACCTATGTCAATTCGAATGGCCAGGTTAAACGCGGCAAGCAGCCCAAGATAAAAAATACAAAAACAATTTACCCCGCAATTGACCATCACGCCCCGGGTGCCGCAAAGCAGATATTGATAAATAAACAACCCGCCCACGATAAAAACGCAAACAAAGTAGATGTATATATGCTTCTCGATACCAATCAATTGAGGAAAATACCAACTTGTTCCCAAAGCAATTGAAGCGGCTATTGTGATCGGCACGAATAATTGAAATTGTTTAGCCCGAGTAAGGGCCGATAGCTCAAGCTGGCCTAAAACCAATAGAACACAAATCAGCACACATAGAATCGTGGCCTGTATTGCGTGGTCATCAGTCACCGAAGAAGTAATTGAACCGTCAAGCCAGCCATCGGCAAGCATGACCGCGACAAACAACACAGTCATTAACGTTCCTGATAGTAGTCTATGCTTTAGCATAACCTCAAATCCGTTAAATGGTTAATTGGTCAATTAACCACTTTGCAGTTGTGAATTAGTTTTACCGAACCGGCGAATCCTTTTGGAATAGTCAAGTATGGCCTTTTCCAAATCCTGTTCAGTAAAGTCGGGCCAGAAGAGCGGCGTGACATAAAACTCCGCGTAGGATATCTGCCACAACAAA
>CAZNXD010000102.1:0-6478 GCA_964576935.1 uncultured Pirellulales bacterium
CGCAGCAGCCGAACCGCTGGCGATGGTCTCTTCCTCTTCATCGCCGGGCTCACGGAAATGTACATGAATATCAATAAGCCCCGGCGTGACAAGTTTGCCGGAGGCATCGATGACCTTTGCGGAGTCCTTTTTAATTTTGCCGACATCAGCGATTAGACCGTCGCTTATCAGCACATCGCATTTTTCGTCGCGATTATTGGCCGGGTCGATTACCCTGCCGTTTTTTATCAGTATCTCTTCCATAGTCTTTTTTATAACTGTTGCGCCGCGGCCTGGTTCACTAAAAACAGCACAGCCATGCGCACGGCCAAACCATTTTTGACCTGCTCAAGAATAACACTGTTTCGACCGTCGGCGACTTCGCTTTCTATCTCCAGACCTCTATTGATAGGCCCGGGATGCATTACCAGAATGCCGGGTTTAGCCTTCTTCATTCGCTCAACGGTCAATCCGAAATAGTGAGAATACTCCCGGACGGAAGGGAAAGGATTTCCGCCGAGCCGCTCGAACTGAATACGCAGCATGTTTATCACATCCACCTTGTCGATTACCTCATCGAGCGAGTAGCTGACCTTCACCGGCAGTTTGTCTACCTGGCCCGGGATAAGCGTCGGTGGTGCGACGAATATGACCTCAGCTCCGAGTTTGGTCATGGCCCACATATCGCTGCGGGCAACCCGCGAGTGGGCAATGTCCCCTACTATCGCTATTTTGAGCCCTTCCAGCGTGCCTTTGTGTTTGCGAATGGTATAGACATCAAGTAGTGCCTGAGTCGGATGTTCACAGAACCCGTCACCGGCATTTACTACACACGCGTTTATATTTTTGCTCAATAGTTTTGGCGCTCCGCCTGCCGTGTGGCGAATAACCACGATGTCGATGCCCATCGATTCCAGGTTCCTGGCTGTATCCAGCAGCGTCTCGCCCTTGCTCACAGAGCTCATTTTTTTCGTGAACTCTATTACGTCGGCGCTGAGCCGGTTCGCGGCCAGGGTAAAGCTGTTGCGGGTTCGCGTGCTGTCTTCGAAGAAAAGATTGACGACAACCTTGCCTCTGAGCGGCGGGGCTTTTTTGATTGAACGAGTGCTTATCTGCTCAAAACCTTCAGCTGTATCAAGAATATAAGTAATCTCGTCCGCGTTTAAGTCACGCAAGCCGAGCAGGTGTTTGTGCCGCCAGGTTATTTGCTTACTCTTGCGCTTCATTTACTCTACAGAAACTTCATCTTTGCCGTCCGGCTCGATGAAATTAACCTGAACTAATTTTCCTATTTCGACATCGGCTTTGTAACCGACGTAATCAGCCTGTATGGGCAATTCACGCCCGGTGCGTTCGACTAACACAGCAAGCTTTATGGCCCTGGGCCGTCCGAGGTCTATCAGTGCATCGAGTGCAGCTCGCACACTTCGGCCGGTGTATAGAACATCATCGACAAGAATAATCACCTTATCGTCGATGTTAAAACCTATCTCGGTCGTCCGTACCTGCGGCTGGGCGCTGGTTGGAGAATTCAGGTCGTCACGGTAGAGTGTAATATCGAGCGTGCCACAGGGAACTTCTTGGCCAAGTCGTCCGGCAAGATTAGCTGCGAGTCTTTGAGCAAGTATTTCACCCCGGCTGCGAATTCCGATTGCAGCAACACCTGCGTCGGCCGGCAAATCCGCCACTATGCGGTCGGTAACTTCACTCACAGCCTTGTCGATTTGTTTTCGGTCCAGGATTACTGCCATCCGGCACCAGGCATCCAATAAGTTAAGTGGTTCAAAGTCGGCGAGAGTATAACAGGAAACATCACTCTTGGCAAGTTTTGAAGATTGGATTGATTTAGACCTGTCTCAGGACAGCCAGGAGACCGACGATGTAAGCGTCGGGGCACGACGCTTTGAAGAGACAGGCTTAGCCTGCTGCCGGTACTGTGATACCACGCTGCAGAGCCTTCTCAAGACCATTCTA
The DNA here is from genome assembly GCA_964576935.1 of uncultured Pirellulales bacterium. GTDB lineage: Bacteria > Planctomycetota > Phycisphaerae > Sedimentisphaerales > Anaerobacaceae > CAYMOE01. The sequence goes on from CAZNXD010000102.1 coordinate 1,954, forward strand.
CCTTCAGGGCTTGCTTCCAGCCCGATGATTTCCATATCCAGCGAAACTTCCTGGGCCTTTTCGGTGGGCATCATACTTTTGACACAGGCATTGACCGTCAAGGGCGTTTCATTATCGAACGGCACGAAACGAACGGTAAGGTAATCGCCCTTTCTCAAATCCGGGCCTTGCATTGTGCTAACTGCAACACTCAGGCTGTCTGCACTAAGCTCTATTAGCTGGCCGGACCAGCCCTGGCAGATATGAGCGGCTGCTTTTACCAGCCGCCCATCCTGCTGTTTCTTTTGACACATCTCGGTGTCTATTATAACTCCCTCCGGAACGGCACATCGTAAAAAACTTTTGTTTCGTACTATCTCAATCTCTTCAGGCATAGCCAAACTAATCTGTTCATTCTGTGCACCAAGTACCTCCGAGCCGAATATGAAGCGGTCCTGGCTGTGCCCATATTCGCATTGGAAAGATATGCCGACAAGCTGTCCATGCTGTATGCCAAGCTCTGAAGAACTCATTCTTGGTGTCACGGTGACGACGAGGCTTTCATCGGTCAATGTTTCTATGAAGACTCGGTTGCGGCGCCACCGCTGGTCGATGCAATACGACATCTTAGCCGGTATTCTGTTTTGCTGTACGCAATCAAGGATTTCTCTCGACTTTTCGCCAAGAAGCATAATTACCTCGTCCACGACTGCGTCCTTTCCAAATAAAAAAACCAAGCTTGTCACAACCAACCAACGGGCTCTATCCCGTCTCAAACAACACCATTACATCGGCAGTATTTAACCCTAACTGCGGATAAATCCCCACAAACACAGCAACAATTGGCCCCTAATTTGAAGCTAATATAGCCGGCTTAATTGTCCTATAAGAACTCGTGTTTTAGGGCTAATCCCCGGAAAATAAGGCGTAATCCGGCCTTGGTTTACACCTTGAAAATCGGCGGTGTTTGTGCTATAATAGTGCAGTGTAAATGCGGGTAGAGATTCTGTATCTCTACATCAGCAAGTATGGGGTTTTTGTCTCCAGAAGGGGTTTGTGTTTTGTGTTTTGGAGCGACGGGATGGCGAATCCAGCCCGATTAAGGGGCCCATTCTGTTTTGCGGCGCTCTGCGTCGCGGTCATCTGCATTGTCAGTGCTTACGGCAAATCTGCTGAAAAGCTGGAGCCTCAGGCATTGGACTATGCGGGAATTTATCGACTCAGACAAATCGAGCCGAACCTTACCGGTTCAGAATTAAATATTGGCGTTGTCTGCCGCAGCATAACCTATCTTGACGGCGTGCCTCAGAACGATTATCAGCCGAATATCGCGCACGGCTGTTTCAAACCAGAGCAATTTAGTTTTCACGACGACGGCAAAACACCGCCCGGTATTTCCGAGCACTCGACGGCTATCTGCTCGATACTATTCGGCAATAAACCAAATAGTACTGGTTCGTTTGTCTATGAAGGGGCCCTTTCTAAAGCTCAGGCTCAGGTGTATGAGTTCTGGCACTTTTTGAAAAACTACGTCTTCCCTAATACCAAACCCAATGCGGATATTGTCACTGTCAGCATCGGCAGTCCTTTTGAAGATTGGTGGAGCCGGGGAATTAACGCCCTTGCTGAGCAACATGGATTAACCGTCATAGCTGGAATCGGCAACGGTCTTTTAGCACATGACCCGCCTCTTTATCCGGCGGCTGGAGATAATTGTTTGGCGGTCGGTCTGGCGATGCCTATAACCGCCGACAATTCGGTCGGAGAATGTAATGGCTTTTCCTTGGCTCAGGCAGCCACCTCAAGCTGTGGACCGACCGATGATATGCGGTGTAAACCCGACATAATCGCGCCGGGCGATTGCTTAGTGGCTGATTCTAATGGGCCGGATGCTTATAAGACATCAGGCAGTTATTCGAGCTTCGCAACACCGGTTGTAGCCGGAGCTGCAGGTCTTCTCGTGCAAAAGGCCAAAGCCGAGCCTAACCTGGCTGCGGCTGTTTCGGCCCAGGGAGGCAACTGCGTAATCAAAGCTATACTGATGAACTCGGCAACAAAAATGCCATATTGGCACAAAGGCAGAGTGCAAAAAGATGACGACCATCTTGTGCCGCTGGATTGGATGCAGGGAGCGGGAATGGTTGACGCAATTGCAGCTCACCGAACGCTAACCTCCGGCCAAAGCTCAGCAGGAAACGTTGCAGAGACCGGCTGGGACCTGGGAGAACTAAGCCCGGAAGCACCGGCGAACACATATCGATTTAAGGTCGGTTATCCAAAAGGTCATAAAATCACAGCTACGGTTGTATGGAACAGACACTATCAACAGAATTATCCTTTCGAAGAGCTTGCCGAAAAAGACGTTGACATAAGACTCGAACTCTGGGCCATCGACGCAGAAAATCCCCAGATGAATTACCTGCTCGACTACAGCGACAGCAAAGTTGATAACGTTGAGCATATCTATTGCAAAGCCGACCCGAATTACACCGACTATGAGATTGTGGTTTCTTACGCCGATGAGCAAGACGCATCCGCACAAAATTACGGATTAGCATGGAGCGTCGATAGCGAAGCTCAAAATGATAAGAGTCTCTGGCTGGATATCAATACGGACGGACAATTCGACAACAAGGACGTGGCTATTGTCCTCAAGAACGTTATCGAATTCGCCAGACAGTCAACCGAATATCTTCTTGGCGATGTGAACGAAGACGGTGTCATTGATTTCGATGACGCACGTATATTCATGGATGAGCTTCGAGCGGCAAACGAGATAAAAACAGTATCCAACTAAAAGTAAACACCGACAACAAATCTCTTCCAATTGACCGCCATTTCTGGTAAACAATCGCAACGTATTCTAAACCGGATTGGTGGTATATGCCCAGCAGGAACGTAGAGAAGATAAAAAATACCGACGTTGCGGTGGAGGCTCCGCCGGCCAAGGCACATACGCTGCGGGCCCTTATCATCGGCTCATTGGCCGATGGTACAACTGTCATCGAAAAGCCCCTGCTCGGCGAAGACCAGCTCAATGTAATCAGATGTCTGAAAGCACTGGGTATAAAGATTGAGCAGCAGCCGCAGAAGATAATTGTTCACGGCTCGGCTGGTAAATATCAGCCGATATCGGATGAGCTGAACGTCGGAGAATCCGGTGTTGGAATGAACTTTCTGACAAGTGTCGCATGCCTGACCGACAAGCCAATTGTACTGACCGGCGCCAAGAGAATAACCGAAAGACCAATCGCAGAAGTAGTACAAGCCCTGCGTCAATTGGGCTGTGAAATTGAGTATCTCCAAAACGAAGGCTACCCCCCTGTCAGAGTACATGGCGGTGGTATCAAAGGCGGCAAGGCCAGCTTATCCGGTCAGAAAAGTTCGCAGTATTTCAGCTCACTGGTTATATCTGCACCGTTCGCACAACAGCCGGTGATAATAGAATGTATCGACCAAATGTCGGAAAGGCCGTACTTCGATATCAGCCTGCAGATGATGGAAGATTTCTCAGTAACGGCGCAGAATAAAAATTACAAACAAATAAAAATACCGAACAACCAATGTTACACAGGTCGCACCTTAAGAATCGAAGGCGATTACAGCAGCGCATCTTTCTTCTTCTTAGCCGCGGCGATATGCCAGACCAAAGTCACCGTCGGCAATCTCAGAAGTGATACGAAGCAAGGCGATAAGGGTTTCCTAAACCTGATGGAAAAAATGGGTTGCAAAATAGACTGGACAGATGATTCGGTCTGCGTTCAAGGCGGTAAGTTATGGGCGATTGAGCAGGACATGAGCGATTTGCCGGATTTGGTTCCGCCGTTGGCGATAGCGTGTGGCTTTGCCGAGGGCCTCAGCAGACTGACTAACGTCGGCCATCTGCGGCACAAGGAATGTGACCGGCTGGCTGTGATGGCACAAGAGCTTACTAAGATGGGCATCGATGCATATTGCGATGAGCAGTCATTGACCATAACCGGCTCTGCTCAGTCTCACGGAGCAACAATAGACCCCCATAACGACCACCGAATCGCCATGAGCTTTGCCGTAGCAGGTCTGGTTACAGGCGAACAAACCATAGAAAATCCCACATGCGTGGCTAAGTCGTTTCCCGACTTCTGGGAAAGGTTTGAAGTTTTCCACAAATAATGTATACTTTCGACCTCCGACTCGATTGTAACGGGTCAAAGATAAAAGCTTATACTTTTAGGAGATTTGTTGAGAGATGATTGGCTGTCACTTTGGACGCATATTTCAGGTAACCGTTGCGGGCGGTTCTTATCAGGATGGGCTAACCTCGGTCATCCAGGGCCATCCGCCGGGAATGGAACTGACAGAGCAGGAAATCTATGCGGACTTATTACTGCGAAAGCCCGGCGCTGATGAGCTTTCCAGTCCGCGCAAAGAACCCGACTTGCCAATCATTTACTCGGGCCTGAACGCAGCGGATACGGTCGAAGGTGCAGGTAATAAAAACCACACCAACGGCACGCCGCTGACAATTCTGATTCCGAACCTGGACAGACACTTCATTCACATCAAA
>CAZNXD010000103.1:0-6305 GCA_964576935.1 uncultured Pirellulales bacterium
TAATCGACCCCACGTAAAACGTGGGGCTAAATATAAAAACAAGTAACACCGGATAGTTCCGGTGTTACATATTACCTCTACCGCCTCGGAAACGTCGGCGGCGGCCGCGGCCTCGTTGTCCGGGTGGCATTGGGGCGGGGAGATTTTCAGTCAATTCAAATTGGCCGCCTTGAATTGAAAGGGCTTTGCCTTTAACCAAAGCATCGGCGATTTTTTTGCGGGCGGATTCGAGTATTCGGCCGAGGGTCTGGCGCGAGATGTTCATTTTCTCGGCGGCATCGGCCTGGTAAAAACCATCCAAATCGACCAGTCGAATCGCTTCGATTTCATCGACTGTGAGATTGACCTGCTCCAGGGTCGAGAGAGGTATGCCTCGCGGCTTGTAATAGGTACAGGCCGGCATTTGTCCGACACGTCTGCGATTGAATGGTCGAGGCATAAGTTAAACCAAATCAAAAATCAAAATGCAAATTGCAAAATTATGGAACCCCGATGAACGACATCGGGACAACCACTTTAAACTAAAAAATCAATCTACCTTCATCAAGACTACAGCGGACAAATCCTAAACAAATACGAAATCCAAATGCCCAAATGCTATCAGGCATTGATACGTTCCAGTTCGTCGGTCAGCTCGGGCCTATCAAAGAACTTAGCTTTAGCAGTAGCTTTGGTTTTCCCGTCCTGAATAATCTCGGCTTCCAAGAAATAAAGAGGATGATATATTTTTTTAATACTGGCAGTGACTGTTGCTGGCTTATTAATTTGAATGGGGAATTTGAATTTAGTGTCCATCTCAACTGTAACGGCTGTTTGTCCCCTGGCGAAAAGGCAATTGCCCATAGCGCCATCCAAAATTGAGGATATGACACCGCCGTGCAATACGCCAGCATATCCTTCATAGGCTTGGTCGCATTCGAACGATGCCTTAACGGTCTTGTCGTCAATCATTTCAAATTCCAGGTGCAGACCTTTTGTATTGCTCAAACTGCAAACTATACAGTTTGGATGTACACGTTCGCATACCGGGCATCTTTTTAAAACCGATTGCTTAATGATCACAGATATTATCCCCGACCTGAAGAGTGTTATCCATATATGCCTGGACAATGTTCTCCGGCGTTTCGTCGGCGGCACCTACAAGTACCTCAATTTGGTTTTCCCTGAATAATTCTTGTGCCCTTTTGCCCATTCCACCTGCAATTATAAGGTTGGTCTGCATACCCGCCAACCACTTCGGCAAAACGCCGGGCTCGTGCCGGGGCGGGTCAACGAGAGTTTTGCCTTTAATCTCCTTCGTAGCCTCGTCAACGTCAATAATCGCGAAATGCTCACAATGTCCGAAATGGACCGACAGCTTTCCGTTGGTTAATGGTATTGCGATTCTCATATTACTTTGCACCTCTCTTGTAATAGTCATTTTTTCTTTTTTAACAATCATTTCAAAAGCCTTTTCCATAGCCTGCTTCGATGTACTTTCACCGCCGCACTCGATAAAAGGCTCACCTGCGTCGGCGGATGTTACCATATCGGCATCGAGCGGAATAGCACCTGAGAAAGGCACGCCAAACTCGGCTGCCATTTTTCTTCCGCCGCTGCTACTGAATATATTTGTTCGCCGGTTACAGTGCGGGCAAATAAAACCGCTCATATTCTCAATAACCCCCAATACGGGCAGGTTTAACTGCCTGCAAAATGTGATGCACTTTTTGACGTCGGTAACGGCCAACTGCTGGGGCGTTGTGACAATTATGGCACCGTCGGCATTGCCGAGGACCTGAACAACCGATAACGGCTCATCGCCGGTCCCGGGTGGACAATCCACTATCAAGTAATCGAGTTCGCCCCAGCCGACATCATTTATGAATTGATTTATCGCGTTGTGTTTCATCGGTCCACGCCAGATGACCGCATCACTCGAGCTGGGCAGGACAAAACCAATACTGATTACCTGAAGATTTTCATTGTACTGGATGGGTACAATTGCATTTTCATTTTGCACTAACTTCTGTTCTTCGAGAGCAAGAAGCTTGGGCACGGAAGGGCCATGAATATCGGCGTCGAGTAAGCCGACTTTTTTGTTTTGCAGACTCAGCCAGACGGCAAGATTGACAGCGATACTGCTTTTTCCGACTCCGCCTTTGCCACTTAGTACAAGAATCTTGTGTTTTATATCGGCCATGCTTATTCTTTCTTTGTATCTATGATTTGCAGTGTTTTTTTCCAAACCGACTCTACCGCTTCTTTGATTGAGCCGTTTGAAAATTCGACGATTGATTTTGCTTCTATCTGGGCCTGTGTGAACTGATTATCGTATGGAATCTGTCCCAGTACCGGCAAATTAGACTGCTTCGCTTTTTTTGTGATTCTGTCAGCTACTTTTGGGTTTATATCACATTTGTTAATACAGACGGCGGCGGGGATTTTGAAATGCCCGGCGAGTTTTGCGACCCGCAGCAGGTCATGCTCACCGGAGAGGGTCGGCTCGGTGACAATCAGCACGATGTCAGAACCGGTTATTGAAGCAATAACAGGACAGCCTATGCCGGGTGAGCCATCGACTATTAGAAGTTTTCTGTTTTGCTGCTGGGCCAATTTTTTGGCTTTTTCTCTGAGCAAGCTGACTAACTTTCCGCTGTTTTCTTCGCCGATGCCCAGCCGTGCGTGAACCATCGGGCCAAAGCGAGTATCCGATATAAACCACCGGCCGTTGACGGCTTCTTTAAACTCAATCGCATCGACGGGACAAAAATGCGTGCAAAGGCCGCAGCCTTCGCATGAAGCGGGGTCGATTCTGTATGTCCTTTGAATGACATCGTTAGCCGGGCCTTTTAGCACAGGCGCATCGAATGCGCAGACATCTTCACATCTTCCGCAGCCGATACATTTTTCGGCGATTACGGAGGCTTTTTTGCCGCCGCTAAAGTCGTGAGTTTCTTTTACATCGGGCTTCAGTACCAGATGCAAATCGGCGGCATCGACATCACAGTCGGCAAGAACGGCCTGGTCGGCAAGGGCTGCAAACGAAGCTACGAGGCTTGTTTTGCCTGTGCCGCCTTTACCGCTTATGACCACAATCTCTTTCATAGTTTTATCTTAATAAACATAATAATTGCATCAATGTTATCTTTTCTTTGTTCCTTTTATAACATAAAGGCTTGCTGCATTAGAATCACGTCTTGGGAGTATTTCCGCCGCCCTAATTCCCAAGAAGTACTCTGTCTTAACGAAAAAATCCTCTGCGATTGCCTTCTCGATATCACTTAAATTTGTATGCTTAATTTTGTTTATGTAAGAATCCGGACTTTTTATTTTTTCCCTGAAGAACTCGGACTGCGGATTAAGCAGCATAACTAAGAGCCTGCCTCCGGGCTTGAGAACACGGGCTGTCTCTTTAATCGCTTCTTTATAATTTTCAATAAACTGAAGCGAAACAACATAAACAACCGCTTCAAAAGAAAGCGGTTCGAAATCCATCTTTTCCGCCGAGCCTGCAACCGTTCTTATACTGTTCGGCGCCTGGTCCAAAGCCTCTTTGGAAATATCCAGGCCGGTAACATTAAAACCATTATCCGCCAGGCCGGTTTCTATAATCGCCGGGCCGCAGCCGACACTCAAAACGTTTTTAATTCCTTTCAACTGGTCCATAATATAGTCTAATTCCGCTTTGAAGACCTTCTTCCAAAACTCCGATTTGCACGATTGCAAATACTTTTCCATATCAGCAGTCTCTATTCACTCGAAGAACTTTTCGCGCCACCATAAAAAATGTCCCCATGGATTATCAAGCTTGTACTTATCATCCTCAGGAACGCCGGGCCAGGAGTTGACTTCTTCCAAAAGCTCCGGACACGGCTTGTCATCCGCTAATAATTCGTAAGCACATCTGACAAGCACGAATTTTTTGTTTGCCTGCGGGTTGTCCAGGTTTTTATCAGGATGAAACTTCATTGCCTTTCGCCGGTAAGCTTTTTTTAGTTCTTCTTTACTTGCCGTATCCTCTACGTCAAGGATTCTACAGGCCATAGACCGTGCTTCGAGGTCCTGGCTTATCCTTTCCATAAATTCGTCGTCATCTCTTTTCATTTTTTCAGCTTTTAAGGCTTTGAAAGAGACTTTCATATAAACCCATAAAATCTTTTTTGTACTCGTTCAAAGCATCAACTATCATCCGCCCTTCCGAGTAAGCTTCTGCAATGCGCCTGTCATCGGGCAGTTTCATCGCGATATCGATACCTTCACTTATGCAGTAATTTTCGAGCTGGTCATCGCCGCAGCCATCGCGATTTATCACAACAGCAAAAGGAAGATTCATCTGTCTTACAAGGTCAACGGCAAGAGTCAAATCGTTAAGGCCGAAAGGCGTCGGTTCGCTTACCAGCAGCACAAAATTGCAGCCCTTGAGTGACTCGACCACCGGACATGATGTTCCGGGCGGGACATCCAGTATGTTAAGTGCGTTTTCATCGATGAGTTGTTTCAATTGTTTGATTAAGTACGGGCTGCGGACGTTGCCGATTTTCAATCGGCCTTGCGCGAAGTTTACTTTATCCGAGCGGCCTGACTCGATTTGGCCTACTTCGAGCGGTTTTTGGGTAATGGCATCAGCGGGACACAATCGCCAGCATCCGGTGCAGGAGTGACAAAGCTGTTCAAACGTTAAGACATTTTTTTCGCCCAGATGCACAATCGCACCGTACTGACAAATTTGGCCGCACTTGCCGCAGCCGATACATTTATCTTTATCGACGTGAGGCACCGGCGCTGTCACCGTAGTGGTCTTTTCGACTTGCGGCTTTAGAAAAATATGGCCATTCGGTTCTTCGACGTCACAGTCAAGGTACTGAACGCGACGGCCTGATTCGGCAAGGCATTTTGCAAGATTAGTCGCGATAGTAGTCTTGCCTGTACCGCCTTTGCCGCTTGCAACCGCGATAACAGAACCATCAGCCATTCAAATACCCGTTCCAAAATGTGATTCGACGTTGGGGCCTTGAGCTTCGGTTAGCTTTCCTGCTTTGAAGGCTTCAACAGCTTGTTTGACTGTCCCCGATACGCCGGTATAGAGTTTTACATTTGCCACACTAAGCGTTCGCTCGGCATTTGGTCCGCAGTTACCTGTAAGGACAGCTTCTGCTCCGGCCTGGGTTATGCTTTGCGCGGAGTTAACTCCTGCGCCGCCAGCGGCCTGGACGTTATCATTTATAATCGCTTCATATTGCATGGTCTCGGTATCGACGATTATAAAATAAGCCGCCCTTCCGAAACGCGGGTCTACCTGAGAATCCAGAGTATCTCCGGTCGATGTCACTGCAATCTTCATCGAACATTCCTTTCCTTGAGTTACCGTTGGAAACCTACTTTTCCTTCGGCTTTTCAGTTTCAAGTTCTTTGATGCGCTCGTTGATATCTTCGAGTGCATTCTGCATGTTCTCGGCCTGCTGCTTCATCGCGGCAAGCTCCTGCTCCGGTGCCGGTTCAAAAGGAACCGGTGGATAGCCTACAGGTCCCATTCCATACTCATAGGCGGGATAGCTGTATTGGGCTGGGGGGTAGTACCAGTTACGCCTGCCTCTGCCGAAACCTCGGCCGCCACCACGACCCCAAAAACCTCGACCACCACCTCGTCCGCCAAAACCTCGGCCACCATAAGGATTCATATAACCGGGCATCGAGTAACCTGCGCAGTATCCTGCGGCTCTTCCTGTCATTGGGCCCATACCCATCGGGCCTGTTCCATCTCCAGCTGGCATGATAAATCTCCTTTCTAAAAAATTAACTTTTTTACTGTCTTGTCATCGTTGCCCCACACTTCGGGCATTGTTGTTGATTGCAGGGTTGGCCGACAATATGCGGCGCGATTTGGCCACATGCGGGACAAACGCAGCTTCCACCGGGTCCGGCGGCAAACGGCCCGCCCATTCTGCCTCGACCCTGTCCGCGACCCCGGCCCTGTCCCATTCCGCGGCCTCCGCCGCCACCGCCCATCGGCCCTGTTCCATTTCCACGCGGCATTGTTCTGTCTCCTAAACTGAATCGGTTTCCAAACATTTATCAAAACTGTGCTTCAATAAGATGGTCGAGCCGACCGGGTATCCAACGTGCCCTGCGATAACAGGACACTTGACCTTGAGCATGAAAAAAATGTTTTTATTAATGTCACTTAGTGTCTCGTAATTACCCTGACCTTTTGCGATTATTAAATCGGCCTGCTCGAATCGTTTTCGAAAAGCATCCGAGCAATCATCGAGAATAGTTCCCGGCGCATCAGAGCCGTTGTCGATAATCTCAACCATTTCATCGAT
>CAZNXD010000104.1:0-242 GCA_964576935.1 uncultured Pirellulales bacterium
GAACTTGAGAAGCTCAGAGCCGAGCTTGATGCCGAAAAGGCCGGACTGCGAACGGTCAAAGTCGGCAGTACCGAACACATGACGCTGATGAAACAGCTTCTTACCAAGCAGGCCAACTTCACGGCACAACAGGAATTTCACCAGCAGCAAATGGCGATTAAGGAGCAACAGTGGATTGAGCTGCTTTACAGAGACGTGGTGCGCATAACCGCTGAGGTGGCGGAGGAAAAAGGGCTTGAGTT
>CAZNXD010000104.1:252-6286 GCA_964576935.1 uncultured Pirellulales bacterium
GCAGTGAACCTGAGTTGTCGGGTGCTACCGCTGAGAGTCTTGTAATGAGCATAAGGACGCATAAACTTCTTTACAGCGGCGGCTGTGAGGATATCACCGACGAAGTTATGGCACGGCTGGACGCGGGAAAGTAATGTGTCTTTTAAAGCCGCAGAGTCGGCAAGACGTATGATTAAAGTTGCAGAACTTGCAGAGCGAATTGGGGCGGAGCTTGTTGGAGAAGGCTCCGGTTGCGTAACAGCAGTCGGGCCGATCGAGGCATCGTCCGAGACTGACGTAACTTTTGTTGCGGATGATAAACGCGCGCCTTTACTATCAAAATCAAAAGCTGCAGCGGTAATTGTCAACAAACGTCTCGCGGGCTATGCCAAGCCACAGCTTATCGTTGCAGATGTGAACTTTGCGCTTATAGAAGCACTGAAGATTTTTGCCCCGAAGCTCAAGGCCCCTGAAAGTGGTGTAGATACAACCGCCAAGATAGGCAAAGACGTTAAAATTGCCGACAGTGCCTCGATAGGAGCATGTGTAGCAATTGCTGATGGAGTGCGGGTTGGGAAAAACAGCGTCATTGCAGCCAGTTGTGTAATCGGAGAGAACTCAGCAATTGGAGATAATTGCAGGCTGGACAGCAATGTCGTTGTTTACCACAACTGCAGCATCGGCAACAATGTTATTATTCAGGCCAATACAACAATCGGCTCGACCGGCTTCGGATATACTCAGGTAAACAGCAGTCACCAGTTGATACCGCATAACGGCGGCGTAGTGATTGAAGACTTCGTCGAGATAGGAGCCAATTGCTGTGTTGACCGAGCAAAGTTCGGTAATACAGTAATAGGTGCGGGTACTAAGATAGATAATCTTGTACAGATAGCACACAATGTAGTAGTGGGCAAGTGTTGCTTGATAGTGGGTCAGGCCGGAATTGCCGGAAGCAGCAAACTCGGCGACGGTGTAGTCCTGGCTGGCCAGGTCGGAGTAGTTGATAATGTCGAAATTGGCTCAGGTGTTATTGTCGGAGCTCAGTCCGGCGTGCCGAGAGATATACCTCCGGGTAAAAAGGCCTTAGGTTCTCCGGCAATAGACTATGCTGAGGAAATCAGATTGATAGCGTTGCGAGCGCGTCTGCCTAAAATGGTTGAGCAACTAAAGCAGTTGGCAAAGAGGGTGGAGTCTCTTGAAGCCTCAAAAAACAATAAAGAATGAAGTTAAGTTCTCCGGAAGAGGGTTGTTCGGCGGCGAACCATCTCAAGTATTTTTTCGTCCGGCCGAGGTCAATTCCGGAATTACTTTCGTTCGGACCGATACACCCGAGCCGGTTAGCATCAGCGCCGTTGCGCCGAATTTGGCCAAGCGCAGCCGCCGCACGACTTTAAAGAAAGGCACGGCCAGCATTGAGACAGTAGAACACTGCCTGGCAGCAGTATCCGCCCTTGGAATAGATAATCTACTGATAGAAGTTGATGCATCTGAGCTACCGGCGCCGGATTGCAGCAGTGCAAAGTATTTCAGGGTACTCAAAGAAGCTCAGATAGTCGAGCAGAAGACAGAGAAAAGGGAATTCAAGATAACCGAGCCGGTTAGTATCAGCGCAGGCGGCGCATCGATATATGCTCTTCCAAATAATGAAGATGAGCTTAGCATCACATACGATTTGGATTATGCGGGCCATACAGGTGTTGGCAGACAGATATTCGGTTGTTGTCTTACACCCGAAAGCTTTGAGAAGAACTTAGCCACAGCCAGAACGTTTCTTTTGGAAGCTGAGGCAAAACATTTTCAGTCGCGAGGGATGGGATCGCACCTTGGGCCGCGCGACATACTGGTTATTAATTCAGATGGTCCTATCAAGAACAGTTTCAGATATCCAAACGAATGTGTCAGGCATAAGATAGTTGATGTGATTGGCGATTTGGCTCTGGTTGGCAGACCTATCAAAGGGAGAATTGTTGCATACAAAAGCGGCCATTCCCTGAACCAGCAGCTTGCGAAAAAACTGTATGAGCAGGCTGAAAAAGCTGAACGCATCGAGAAATTCGGCACCGATGCAATTCTGGATATTAGGCGCATCCAAAAAATACTGCCTCATCGCTATCCATTCCTGCTTGTGGATAAGGTTATAGAGATTGAAGGCGACAGGCGCATAAAGGGCATTAAAAATGTTACCTTTAATGAGCACTTCTTCCAGGGACACTTTCCCGGCACACCCGTGATGCCGGGTGTTCTGGTGGTCGAGGCGCTCGCTCAGATATCCGGTCTGTTGTTTGCTCAAAAACTGGAGCATACGGGTATGCTGGCGGTGTTGCTGAGTATGAACAATGTTAAACTTAGAAAACCTGTAGTGCCGGGAGACCAGCTTGTTTTAATCGCCGAAACCGACCGAGTAAGAAGCAAAACCGCACAGTGCAAGTGTAAGGCTATGGTCGGCGATGCGATAGCTGCTGAAGCGGATATTAAGTTTATGCTTGTGGACGATGAAAAAATATAAGCCGGCGGCGTTCGCCGAAAGGAGAAAGATTTAAAATGGTGCAGGTGCATCCCAGCGCTGTTATTGATGAGAGTATACAGTTAGGTGAAGGTGTAAAGATAGGACCTAACTGTGTCATCGGTAAAGGAGTATCGATAGGTGACGGCTGCGTTCTGGAAGCAAACGTAGTTATCGGTGAAAATGTCACAATCGGTAAAAACAATCGCTTCTTTGTCAACAGTGCGATTGGAGGACAGCCTCAGTTGCTGGCCTTAGGCCCCGATGATGAGATTGGTGGATTGACTATTGGTAACAACAATATCATTCGTGAGCAGGTAACGATTCATCCAAGCATGTACAAAGATGAGTGTACCCGAATCGGCAATGATAACTTTCTAATGATTGGCGTGCACATTGGACATGACTGTGTGCTGGAAGACAAGCTCGTTTTAAGCAATTATGTTCAGATAAGCGGCCATAGTAAAATCGGGACCGGCGCCTGGTTAAGCGGTATGGTTTTGACGCATCAATTTATAACTGTTGGAAAGTGGTGCTACGCCGCCGGTTTGGCGGGTCTGAACCACGATGTCCCACCGTTTGTTATTGTGAGCGGTCACTATCCGCCCAAGGTCCGGAGTGTAAACAAAAGAGGGCTCGACCGAGCGGGCTTAAACAGCCAACAACAAGCCAATATTTTCGATGCGTTCAAAAGGCTCTATCGCAACGGCCAACCGCTGCTGGAAAACGCAAAGGCGCTGGCGCAGCAAGACGATATCGATGAAAACGTTCGGGCGATGGTTGATAATATTATCAACAGCTCCAAACATCGTTACGGAAGATATCTTGAGACGTTCAGGCATTGAGTTTATCAATAAAGAGCATCGCAGATACAAGGGGCGAGATTCATGATGGTCACTGGAAAAGTCAGAACAGCAGTTGTCGGCGCAGGTAAAATGGGAGCTATCCACGCCAAAGTTTATCATCAGTTACCGCAAAGTGACTTAGTGGCAATCATCGACACCGATAAAAGCAAGGCCAGACATCTGGCCAGGAAATACAAATGTTCGTACTCTGACAATTGTGAAGAAGTTCTTGGTAATGTCGATGCCGTGACCATATCAACACCTACCATCTGCCATCTGGAACTGGCAAAGCTGTTTATCGAAAACGGAAAAGCAGTGCTGATTGAAAAGCCGCTCGCTGTAACTGTAAATGAAGCGCAGCAGATTGTCGAGCTTGCGGAAAAACACAATGTCACCGTTGCTGTAGGACATTCCGAGCGATGCAACCCGGTAGTTCAGGCGATGAAGCAGTTCGATATCGAAGCCAAGTTTATCGAAGCCCATCGCATAAGTCCTTATCCGTTTCGCTCAACCGATATCGGAGTAGTGATGGACGTGATGATTCACGATATCGATATAATACTGTCCCTGGCCAGCAGCAAAATAAAAAAGGTCGATGCTGTTGGCATTGGTGTAATCGATGAGGATAAAGAAGATATATGCAACGCGCGTCTTGTCTTCGAGAGTGGCTGTGTGGCGAATGTAACCGCATCGAGGCTGGCCCGAAAAACCGAACGCAAGGTGCGAGTATTCAGCCGTCAGGCATATCTTAGCCTGGATTACTTTAAGAAAACCGGGACAGTAATTAGGGCCGACACAGATAATCTCGAAGTTGTAAACAAAATACGCCAGCTTAAGAATGCAGGCAAATTCGAGCTTCTCAAAGCCGGCTGGACCGATTTGGTGCATTACGAGAAACTTCAGATTGGCGATGCAGAGCCGCTGCGTATCGAACAGGAGTCTTTTCTGTCGGCGGTTGCAGATAGCTCAGCTAAGCCTGAAGTTACCGCAAAGGAAGGCCTTGCCGCAATGGAATGCGCTGAAATGATTCTCGATTCTATAAAGAAGCACAAGTGGCAGTAACAATTACATAGCTGTTTTGATTTTACCCACCTTAATATCCGCAAGTCGAGTCGGTTCCGGTAGCCTGTATTTCACGGTGCAGTTGAGTGTCCACTTGATTGCATCATCGAGTGTACACTTGTGGCCGACTGATATGAACAGTGGTTTAACATCTGTGCGGGTTCTCACCACGGCACCGATTACTTCCCTTTCATCTTTCAGCGAAGAGAAAGAGCCTTTCTCGGTTCGCGGCTGTTCGTAATTACCCGTGAGTCTGCTCTTTGCACAGCCGATAGTTGGGGTGTCTAAGAACAAGCCTAAATGAGCGGCAAGACCAAGCCTGCGCGGATGCGCAATTCCCTGGCCGTCAACGAGGTACAAATCAGGTTTGAGTTTTAATTTTTCAACCGCATCAAGACAGACCGGCGCCTCGCGAAATGACAACAGGCCGGGTATGTATGGCATAGTGAGTTTTCTTGTCGCGCTTTTAATCTCGAGCAACTCGAGAGCTGGGTAGCTTAATACTACAACACAGCCGATGATTCTTTGCTTGTCTTTAGTTAAGGCGCAATCAATTCCGGCAATTAACTTTGGAGTTTTCTCAATGGCGGTGAACTGAACCTTATCGGCGAGCTTATTCTGAAGTTCTATCGCCTGGCGGTAAGACAGATTCCAATTATGTAACCGTCTCATGAATTGCAGATTATGCTTAAGGATGGTTGACCAATCAATAACTTTTTACCGGGCTTAGTCAACTTGTTTGAGCCAGTCTTCCGCGAATAAGCCCAAATCAAGGTAATCGACCGTTCCATCGAGATTCAGGTCGCCGTATAATTTTTCGGTACTGGGTTGACCCCAATCTTTTGCCAGAAGTGAAAAGTCCGTAAAATTCACTTTTTTGTCATTATTGATATCAGCAGCAAAGATATGATACCAGGTACTGGTTTGTTTCCAGTTTCGAGCGAATTGTGCAAACTCGCCGAAGTCCACATTGCCGGTCACTTCTATATCGCCCAAATCAGCGGGGCTTAACCAGTTTGTGACAATAATATTGAGGTCCTGCTCATCGACTATCCCATCATAATTTACATCCGCCTTCAACCAGTAGCCATCTGGAGTTTCAAAGGCCGCATAAACGTTTACAACCGGAATTGGGAAATCAGTCAGACCTCCTCCTATGTTGTAGGTGTCGGAAGCGGCGATGATGTCAACAACATCCATTCCATGGATGACTTCGCCGAAGACACAGTAGCCGAAGCCACACGGATCGTTAACCTTATCGAGACTGGGATTATCTATTTGGTTGATGTAGAACTGGCTATCCGCAGAGTTAGGGTCATCGCCTCTGGCCATAGCAATGGTGCCGCGCAGATTACTTAGGCCATTGTAACTTTCATTAACTATGGGTGGGCGATCCGGCTGTTTGTAATAGACATAATATCCAAGAACATAATAGCCGCCTCCCTGAACAACACTAAATCCCGGCACGTTAACAACCCGGTGGATTACAGTATCATCATAAAAGCCTGTCGTGACATAATGCAGAAAGTTATCGACGGTTTCATTAGCGTCGTCGGGAAATAGCTCTACAGCAATATCGCCGAACAATGATGAAATGACTACTCTCGGATTCTTTGGATCGGCCAGGCTGGATGCGCAGAGG
>CAZNXD010000105.1:0-6251 GCA_964576935.1 uncultured Pirellulales bacterium
AGACTGACATGTGGCTGGAGGTGACAACATTACTTGTCCCGGATGAAAATGATTCCGACGAGGAGCTAAAGCAAATCGCGGATTTTATCGTTGAACACGCCGGCCCGGATGTCCCCTGGCATGTTAGCCGGTTCATCCCTCAGTACAAATATCTCGATTCACATCCCACACCAATTGAGAGAATCGAAAAGGCAGAGCAAATCGGCAAGCAGGCTGGTTTGCACTATGTCTATCCCGGCAATATTCCCGGCTCAAAATCTGAAAGCACCTTCTGTCACAACTGCGACAAGCTGCTCATAGAACGCCGCGGCTATCACATCGGCGCAAATGTAATTGATAATTCCTGCTGCCCGGCCTGCGGCACAAAAATCGCCGGCTTCGAATTGTAGCAGGCTGACATGGGGGCACATAATTTGCGATTTACTATTTTGCCTTTTCCATTTATTATTAGGCTTGCACATGGTTTATCTAAGTGTGATTTGAGGCTCATTTGTGATTGGTGACTGTTGATGAAGATAGTTGCGGACCAGAATATTCCGTTTGTCCAGCAGTGCTTTTCGTCCATCGGAGATGTAGTAACTATATCGGGAAGGGACATTTCTGCCGATATTGTCCGCGACGCCGATGTGCTTCTGGTTAGAAGTATCACTAAAGTCGACGAACAATTGCTTGCCGGCAGTAATGTGAAATTCGTGGCGACGGCAACAATCGGTTTTGAACACGTAGATGTGGACTATCTCAAAGCAAATGACATCGGTTTTGCCTCGGCGCCGGGCTCGAATGCGAATTCGGTGGCGGAGTATGTAGTCGCGGCCTTACTTGAGATTGGGGTAAAGCATAGTTTCGATTTGGAAGGCAAATCAATAGGTGTTGTTGGCGTAGGCAACGTCGGCAGCAGAGTTGAGAAGAAATGCCGGACGTTAGGAATGAAGCCGGTATTGAATGACCCGCCTTTGCAGCGGCAGACCGGCGACGGCAAGTATCAGCCGCTGGAAGAAATCTGCAAGTGCGATTTTGTCACCCTGCATACACCATTGACCTATGAAGGCCAGGATAAGACATATCATCTGGCTGATGAAAAATTCTTCAGTTCACTGAAAGACGGTGTGGTGTTTATCAATACCTCGCGAGGCGGGGTGGTTGATACGGCTTCGTTAAAAAGGGCTGTCAAGTCCGGCAAAATTAAAGCGACAGTTCTTGATGTCTGGGAGAATGAACCTGCAATTGATACCGAGCTTCTGGAAATGGTCGATATCGGCACACCGCATATCGCGGGTTATTCCTACGACGGAAAAATTGCTGGCATGATTATGATTTATAAGGCGGCCTGTGAGCATTTTAATTTAGACACTAAGCACGATGTCGGCGATTTTCTTCCCGCTCCTGCGGTGCCTCAAATTAAGCTGCAGCCAAAAGGATACACCGAACAGCAGTTGCTGCTGGCCGTGGTATCAGAAATATATAAAATCACAGACGACGATAAAGCCCTGCGGGATGTTCTTAATATGCCGTTAGGCAAGAGATGCGCAACATTCGATAAGCTGCGAAAAGAATACCCCGTCCGCCGAGAGTTTCGAAATACAAATGTTATATTAGCCACAGAGCACACAGAGTTCACAGAGAAGTTTGTTAAAAAGCTTCAGGAGATAGGGTTTAATAAGGTAAGTCATGGATGTGATTAAATGTCCAATTTGCAGGACCAAATTCAGCAGCTATCTGGCTGGATTAGCCCGGCCTGCGTACGGCAGTGTTTATTGCTCCGGCTGCGGCAAAAGGCTTGAGCTTCTCAATGCCGGCGTTTGTCACTTTATTAGCGGCATCATATTCGCAGTCGCGCTAGTCCTGCTTTTCTTTAGTGAAGTGTCGTATTTGTGGTTTTGGGTGTTACTGGTCGCGGCGCTTTGCTGGCTTCTCAATCCGATTATTGTCTGGATTTTTGGTAAGTGGTGGCTATGGTCATACAGGGCCGCCGATGCCGCCAAGGTTCAGCTTCTCGCAGCCACGCAGACAATTAGCACAATAATCGCCGCTGTATGGGTCTGCTATATGATAAAGGTACTC
Organism: uncultured Pirellulales bacterium; assembly: GCA_964576935.1. Taxonomy (GTDB): domain Bacteria; phylum Planctomycetota; class Phycisphaerae; order Sedimentisphaerales; family Anaerobacaceae; genus CAYMOE01. The sequence goes on from CAZNXD010000105.1 coordinate 2,062, forward strand.
TTATGGCCGTATTACGAGTTAGTCGGCAACGCCGAAATACTCGAAGAGCACGTAGCTGAATTTGTAGAGCAACAGAAGAATCTGTTCAACCCAAGAAATATTATAGGCTGGGCTATAGGTGTCATTTCGCTCGGTGCGTCCACAACTACATCTTTGTGGCGAGGCCAACTTCGCAGACGCGGTGTAGAAAGCAAGTTGAATCCGCCGGGCACAAGCGACCAATGACGAGTCAGGTGTTGTAGTGAAACGTGAAAAAACAAACATTGTTGAATGGCAGGGGGGGCAATTGGATTTTTCCGATGGCTGCCTTGTTATGGGGGTATTGAATGTCACGCCGGATTCATTCAGTGACGGCGGGCAGTTCTTTGACAAAGAAAGGGCAATTGTGCATGGAACTGAGATGGCCGATGAAGGTGCGGCGATAATCGACGTCGGCGCCGAATCGACTCGACCGGGCTCTGAATCGGTAACCACCGACGAGCAGATTAAAAGAGTGGTCCCTGTAATTGAAAAACTTGCCTCCCAAATAGATATTCCCATAAGCATCGATACTTACAACAGCCGGGTTGCAGAGGCTGCATTGGAGGCTGGGGCATCGATAATAAATGATATTACAGCACTGGCCGATGACAATATGGCAAAGCTCGCAGCCGAAAGAGATACTCCTGTTGTATTGATGCACATGCAGGGCACACCGGCTACGATGCAAAAAGAGCCGAAGTATAATGATGTAGTCAAAGAAGTCCTGCAATTCTTGCTGGAACGCGCAAAAAAAGCGGAACATTTTGGAATCGCCCATAGTAAAATTTTTATTGACCCCGGCATCGGCTTCGGCAAGACAATGGAGCATAACTTGTTATTATTAAAGAGCTTAGGGGAATTTGTAGCGAGCGGTTGTCGAGTACTTGTGGGGGCCAGCAGAAAGAGCTTCATAGGTAAAATCACCGGAAGGGAAAATCCGTCCCAAAGAGTATTCGGCACCGCCGCAACAGTAGCTCATTGTGTTATTGAAGGTGTATCGATTGTCCGCGTCCACGATGTTGCGCAAATGGTCGATGTTGTCAAAGTTGCCGGTTTTTTTCGCAGAGCATAAAGGAAAGGTGGTTGTCTAATGGTATCTTCACATGTAATGATAGCCTTACTTGTTATGGTCGGTTACGTCACCGTTGTAGTAACCATTGTAATTGCCATTCTGGAAGCCAAAAGAATGGACCAGGACAAAGGGTCATTGCTGTCCGGTTCCGGAGAAAAGGTGATAGACAAAAAATAACGCGAGCAGCTTAATCGTTCAATGCTATTTTAAGAACTTCATTCGTGTTCTTGACGAATTTGAATTTAAGACCTCTTTTGGCTTCAGCGGGAACTTCAGGAATATCTTTTTTGTTTCTCTGCGGCAGGATAACGGTCTTTATGCCGGCCTGTTTTGCCGCCAGTATCTTCTCTTTTAATCCGCCGATAGGCAAAACCAATCCACGCAGAGTTATTTCTCCGGTCATAGCTGTGTCAGGCCGCGTCGGTTTCTTCAACAGCAGTGACACCAGAGAAGTAAACATCGCTGCTCCTGCGCTTGGTCCATCTTTGGGAATAGCCCCAGCCGGTACATGAATATGGAAATCAAACTTTGCAAAATCATCGATATCGATACCGAGCTTTTTTGCGTTAGCCTTTACAATGCTGAATGCCGCCTCAGCCGATTCTTTCATCACGTCCCCGATTTGGCCGGTCAGATGAAGCTTTCCTTCACCCGGCATAACCGCCGATTCGACGAACAGTAGCTCGCCGCCTACAGGCGTATAGGCGAGCGCGGTAGCCACGCCGGGTACGCCGCTTCGCAGGGCAAGCTCGGATTCGAATTTTGACGGGCCGAGTATGCCGGCAAGGTTTGCCTTAGTAATAGTGGCTCTGCGTTTTGTACCTTTGGCGATTTCGGTTGCTGTTGCACGGCAGATTGAGGCGATACTTCTTTCAAGGTTGCGGACTCCGGCTTCACGGGTGTAACTGCTTATGATTTCGATTAACACCTGGTCTTTAATATTGAGTCTGTTTTTATTTAGACCGTTTTCGGCAAGCTGGCGCGGGACAAGATAGCGTTTGGCGATTTGAAGCTTCTCATTTTCGGTATAGCCCGGTAGTTCGATTATCTCCATACGGTCATGCAAAGCGTAGGGGATGGGCTCGGCGCAGTTTGCCGTACCGATGAACATCACTTTCGATAAATCGAAAGGCTGGTCGAGATAATGGTCGGTAAAAGTATTGTTCTGCTCCGGGTCAAGCACTTCTAAAAGCGCGCTTGCCGGGTCGCCGCGAAAATCGGCGCCGATTTTGTCAAGCTCATCGAGCATAAAGACCGGGTTATTACTTTTGACTTTTCTTATCTCCTGCAGTATCCGTCCCGGCAGAGCACCGATGTACGTTCTTCGGTGCCCTCGAATATCAGCCTCGTCCCGTATTCCGCCTAATGAAATTCGTACAAACTTTCTGTCCATCGCCCGGGCGATAGATTTGCCCAGTGATGTTTTGCCGACTCCGGGCGGCCCGATGAAACACAGAATAGGGCTTTTGCCTGCCGGGTTTAATTTGCGAACCGCCAGAAATTCAAGAACGCGTTTTTTTACTTTTGCCAGATTGTAATGGTCACGGTTGAGGATGCGCTGTGCCCTATTGATGTCGAGCTGGTCGGTTGTCTGGATGGACCAGGGCAGCTCGCATACCCAGTCGAGATAGGTTCTTATTACGCTGTATTCAGGCGAAGCCGGCGGTATTTTACTCAGACGGCCGAGCTCGCGCACAGCTTCGGCTTCGACTTGCTTTGGCATCTTTGCCTTTTTGATGTTCTTCTCGATTTGCTTTAGCTCTTCGGTTTGCCGGTCTTCCTTGCCGAGCTCCGACTGAATTACCTTGAGCTGTTCCTGCAGAAAGTATTCACGCTGGCTTTTATCAACCGATTCTCGTACCCGGCCCTGAATTTTATGACTTAGCTCCAGCACTTCGAGCTGATTAGCCAGTGCCATCGAGATTCGCTCAAGCCGTTTAGTTGCGTCAAGCTCTTCAAGAAGCTGCTGTTTCTGCGGGATATCGAGACTAAGATTCGCGGCTAAAAAATCAGCCAAAGCCGATGGATGTTCTATGTTTTCGAGCAGCACCGAGGCCTCTTCAGGAACGTTCGGGCTAAGCGCGATAACGCGATTAGCCGCCTGGCGAACGTTTACTATGAGGGCCTTTAGTTTCTTACTTGGCCGAACCTTTACTTGCAGCGGTTCGACCACAGCCGTTAAGTATGGGCTCGTACTGACCGGCTTTAAGATTCGAAATCGTCCCACTGCGTGAACGACGACATGCACCGAGCCCTGGGGCAGCTTGATGACCTTCAATATCGTCGCCGCCGTTCCTACTGGATATAGGTCGCTGAATTTTGGCCTTTCGGTTTTGGAATTCCGCTGAGTTACAAGCCCGATGATTGATTCATTCGGTGTAGTCTCAGCCAAAAGGGCTTTGCTTCTTTTCCTGCCTATTGCAAGCGGGGTCACCGTGCCCGGAAACGCCACCGCGTTACGGATTGGCAGGATGCCGATTATCTCCGGCAAATCGAGTTTCTGATTCGCCGGGATGCTGTCATCATCGTTGCCAAGAAATATATCAATCTCTGAAGGCTCATCAAATGCCGACTCAAACAGCCTCTCATTTGCCGGATAAAGTTGTCCTCTTGTTTTTTCGCTCATGTAAGTTTATTTCCCGAGCATTTCTATTGCTCAGATGATAATCGATTGCCGAATCTGGTGCAAATGCCAAATATGATTTGACATCACATTAAGAAAAGAAGTGAGAAACGGTATGTCGAATATAAAAAATGATGCAGGGTGATGATAACCAACGATGTTATCATCACCCTGTTTGTTCTGGTTTAACAATGAGTTTTTTTGCTGCTGGCTTTAGCAGCTTTCGGGCTCAGGCTCCGGCGGGTCGTCCTCAAGGTAAATCAACCCGGCACATTCCGGTTCCGGCTCGGGCGGCTCATCTTCGAGGTAAATAGTTCCCGCACTCTCCGGTTCGGGCTCAGGTGGGTCACCATCAAGGTAGATGGTACCCGTACTCTCTGGTTCCGGTTCCGGCGGTTCACCCTCGAGATAAATCACCCCGGTGCTCTCCGGTTCCGGCTCAGGCTCTTCCGTAAGATAGATGCTGCCTGATGT
>CAZNXD010000106.1:0-6226 GCA_964576935.1 uncultured Pirellulales bacterium
TTTGACCCCGTGTTTTTTCCAGTGCTTGAATAACGAGTTTTTTTTTCACCTCGTCAAGAGGTGGAAACTGCTCGGGCTTGTCAGGCAACACGTCAGCAGTAAGAATCTCATTGGGCAGTTCTGATGCGCTAATTTCCTCAGAACTATTGTTGACGAAAGCTCGCTCCATTACATTGGCAAGTTCGCGGATGTTGCCCGGCCAGCTATAGTTGGTCAGGACCCGTATCGCCGAAGGCAAAAGCTTTTTAGGCGGCTCGTCATAGGTCCTGGCATGCAACTCAAGAAAGTACTTGGCCAGTATCACTATATCTTCGCTCCTTTGTCTTAGAGGTGGTAATTCAAGCGTAGCCACATTGAGACTGAAATACAGGTCCGGCAGGAAACTGCCTTGCTGAACTGCCTGACGCAGATCGATTGTCGTTGCGCATATCGGCCGCACATCAACCGGATACGCACTTGCCGAGCCTACCGGGTGTACAGAATGTTCCCGAAGGATTCGCAATAGCTTATGCTGCAAATCGAGACTGAGCTTGTCAATCTCATCGAGAAATAATGTTCCTTCATCGGCGGCCCTGAAAGCTCCCAGGCTTACGTTTCCGGAATTTTCACCTGAGTTGGAAACCTGGCCGAATAACTGGCTTTCAAGAATCGGTCCTTGCAGCACACGGCAATTAGCCGGCACAAATATCCTGGATGCTCGGTTGCTATGCGCGTGAATCTGGTGTGCAACAGTTTCTTTGGCGGTGCCGGACTCTCCCAGGATAATTACAGGACAATCTCTTTGTCCGATGCTTTCTATCTGGTCGCTTATAGACAGAAAAATGGAAGGCTGCCAAACGAGGAAGTCGCCCATCTGGGTTGGTCTTGAATTATTGGTGTGACCACCGGCAAGACCATCTGGTTTATCTACTATATCACTCACTGCATCAGCTCCGCCGGTATCTGTGCGCACATTCAGTCCAAAGTGCGCACACGAACCTCCTTAGTATATGTGAAACAAAGGTTTATGTCAACAACAAAGGTATGCTCAAAGAAGGCTTTAGATGGCGTTGATACAAGTTATAACCGGCAAAAACACAGAATATATGCAGGGACTGTGGGTTAAAGCGGGGTGTTTAGGAACTAATCTTCAATGCCTGGCAAATCTTCTTCCCGGTGGATAGGAGCGTCCATTGCCTGTTTGTGATGATTTTCTGTACGGTTTTCTGTTGCCCTGGACTTCTCTTATCCGGAATTTTCCGCCGCGACGTCCTGCTTTAATCCGCTCGGACCGGGGTTTTTCCAGCAGCTCCATGGCACTTTTGCAGACCCGTCGGGTGTCTCGATTAGAGTCTTTTGTACCTTCCTCGAGGACTGCACGACTGAGCTTTTTCATTCGTCCGTGCATGCTACGCAACCCATATCCCGCAGCGCTTTTGGTCCGATGAGATGCATTGCTCAGTAGTGCCTCCTGCAGTATCTCCAGACCGTCCTCCTGCATCCAGGCTAGATTGAACGCCGCCCGTCGCGCCACAGAGGAGTTGTCACAGTACAAACGCTCCCTTAACTGTGCCAACTGTCGTATGGCAGCTTCGTCCTTTTCCCTGCCAGAAGGTTGTCTTTTCTCCAGCTTCATACCACACCCCTAAATGCATCGGCAAAGCTCTAAGTAATTCTTTAGAGTCCCTTTCAATACGTGAGGCGCTGTCAGCGTGTTCGACCTTACAGCGTCCCTGCCCACAATGGTCATTTGTCCTGAATAGAGGGCTCAAACCTCCGTGCGGGCAAATAAGCCTCCGAAGCCATTCTCTGCCCTTCAATCACCCTCGCCATCACCCATCCGCATCCAGCTTTGCCGTGTAAGGCAACTTAAAGCCTGGTTCGGCCTGGTGCGGCCATACTCCGCTCCTATGGTAATTCTACCAAAGGAAATATGCATTTCAAGAGGATTGTTCCTTTCGGGCTGGTTTTGTATAAAAAATAATTGGTAGTCAGGCAACACTATAGAGGTTTTTGCCCGTTGCAGGAGTGATTACTAAAGCTTGCTTACGAAATGTATTGGCTGCGTGTCTTCGCAATCAAATCGAGCATTTGCTCAGCCTGATTTTGGACTTCTGAGTCAATACTTGTAGCACGTGCGTTCCATTTACGGTATTGATGATTGAGCTGCTCCAGGTTTTGGTCACTGCTCATCTGATCGGAAAGCCCGAATAACAGCTCCATATCCTTAACCTGATGTGTTGTTGCCGGGGCCAGTCTCTCGAGCATTTGGCGAAACTTATTAATCTCAACTTGGAGCCAGGCCGCCATGTTTTTGAGCAATTCCAACTGTCCGCCGGTTACAAAACCTTTGGCTTCAACGGCCTTAAGACAAAGCCCGACAATATCGTAACGATACGCCAAAGGAGCAATTTCGGTCATTTCTTCGCACAACCGGCGAACATCGACCTTACAGCCTTTCCTGAAAAACCTGACCGTTTTATTTAATGCTCGCTCGAGCTGGCTGTTCTTTTTGCGTGCTTTGTTCGAGCCGTGAATATTGCTGTGCGCCCATTGCTTGATACACTCGATTTCAGATTTGTACATCCTGCCGTCTGCTGAACTGATAGCAATAGCAAGAGTAACTCCCAGGGCCTTTGCCCGTTCGACGTTTTCCTGTATATCAAGATAACCTGCGTCAGAAGTTTCGTAATCGAATATGCACTGTGCTTCTGCCAGCTGCTCAAAGTTTTCACAACAGTATAAATTTGCCTTCAGCAGTATCTTTCTTTGGCCGCTGCGGGCAGGTAACAACCATTTTGTTTCAATTTTTGCAACAGACATCCAGTCCGGGATGTCTATAGATTGTTGTGGTACTTTTCCGAGTTCGCAGATGTGCTCAAAGATATCTTCTTTTGTTAATGTAGCAGCTTGCGTTGCCCTGTAAATCGGTCGATTTGGTTGGTTACTGTCTGTAATATCATACAGATGGATTAGTAACCTTATTTGACTGCTTTGCCGGGCTTGAACTTTTCCACAGATACCTAATTCGAGAATATCTTGCTGCCGGTCCTGTTGTATTTGTACCCTGCAGTTGAGTTTCTCGGGGTCAAATTCCGGCTGCAGGACATCTTCTGCCGGCATTGAAACCGACTGCTGCGGGTGTTGTGGCAGTAAAGTCTTTAAGCAACGACATAACGAAGCTATCCATCTGGCCGCTTCAGTACACCATGCAAGTGCTATTCGACCTTTGCTAATTGTACCTGCTCGCATTTTTCGGATGTGTCACTTTCTGAAAGCTGACCGCTTTGATCCAGGCAAAACTCAATTTCTAAAACTCTGCCGGACTGCATATCCTGAAAAGTGCAGTGCATCCTTTGATTGACATCGTAGCTGTATGTCACCTTAATCGGACACTTTGGCGGACGGTTAGCCGGAAGCTCGAAGCGATGAGTTGCAATCTTATTAACATATTCAGGTACGGCATCCTCGCCCTGAGTAACCGTCACCTCAAGCTCTCTCTGGTCGGCAGTCATTGTGTAGAAGACCTGTGATTGTTCGCACGGCAGGGGGGTGTTCTTCTTAAGTATTATTCGGTTTTGAATTGTCCTGCGGCCTGTTTCTTTATCGATCGGAGCACAAAGCGTACCAAAGCTGTGGTTGCAAACATCGGTAAGGCTGATATCTCTAAGGCCGCTGGCTACACCAGTAGGTACTTCGTCGGGTTTATCTCTGAGCATTGTCAAGCCTGCGTGCAGGGCCGCTCCAAGCGCCACACACTCGTCCAGGTTAACCGCCGCTTCCGGCTCAAAGCCGAATTTCTTTTCGAGCCGCTGTTGAACAAGCGGAATCCTGCTGCTGCCTCCTACAAGCAGAACCTTATCGATATCACCAACCTTGAGCTTTGCTTCTTCAAGAGCGACCTCGACAAGAATCTCCGAGCGGTCTATCAAAGAGCTGATGACCTGCTCGAACATCTCGCGGGTTATTTCAACTCTCATGTTGCCGGCTGGTCCATAGAGCATCTTTTTAGCGACATCGCGCCGGGATAGCGTCTTCTTGATATCTTCGGCTTCGTCCTCGTACTTTGCCCTGCTCTCGTCAGAGTCTATAAGCTCGGTTTTGTTTTTCTTGCGATAGCTTTCCTCAAGCATTTCGAGAATGAGCCGGTCAAAGTCAATCCCGCCCAATGCATGGTCACCCTGGGAACAGAGAATATCCATATTATTGTCTTTGATCTGCATAATGGTAACGTCAAATGTACCGCCGCCGAGGTCATATACCATTATCTTGCCTGTTACAGGCCGAGTCGTAGCGTAATAAAGCGCTGCGGCCACAGGTTCATTAACGATTCCGATTACATTGAGGCCCGCCATTTTGCCGGCATCCATAGTTGCCTTTCGGCGGACTTCATCGAAATGGGCCGGAACGGAGATAACCGCATCCTGTATTTCGCCCTGTTCGGTCGAACATTCCTGTCGTAGTTTCTTGAGTATCAACGCTGACAGCTCGACCGCCGTCCATTTTTTGCCGTCGATTTTCTTAACATATTTGGAATCGCCGATGTGTCTTTTGACCCAGCGTACCGACCTTTCGACGTTGAGATAACGAGAGTTGATCGCTTCGATACCCACCCGCACCAGACCGGAATCTTCCTCGTCAAAGAAGATGGTCGATGGTGTCAGTCTGTCACCGTCCGCGTTAGGGACTATCTCAGGTTTGCCGATACCGTTTAATACCGCAAGTGCCGAAAAAGTCGTACCAAGGTCTATGCCTGCTATACTCGTCATTTTTGAGCCTCTGTTTTATCAGCTAAGCATACAGCTTAACTCGCGCTGCACGAACCACCTTAAAGTTCTCTTCATCCACAGAGTATCTATAGCCACGTCTAATTACTTTCGCAATTTTCCCCGACAGCCTGGCATCGCCGATTTGTTCTCTTTCCTTTACAGCCTCGGCCGTTCTTTCCTGACCCTTGTAATCGATGTTAGTTTCCGGTGCGAACTGCTCGATACCACTCGACTCCAGGGCAAAGACCAATTCATCACGTATTTCCTCAAGGACACTCGCATTAGCCCCCTGGGCGGTCAGCTTTTTAATGCGATTGTCCAGATTGTCTATGCAGCGAATTATTCGCAAACAGAAATTCTTTATTATGTTCCAATCATAACCGTCCTGCAGTTTCTCGACTCGGTCCTGCTGCTCCGCTGCGTATCTACGAATCGCAGCTACTTCCTCGGTCAGTTTTTCCAGCGTGCCATGAAAGGAACCGTCTGATGTGTCCGGTTTTATTTTGACCTGTCTTGCCTTGCTGCCAAGCATCCTCTTTCGAATAGCCTCAGCCAGGCTTAAATGACTGGTCTGAACTTGTTCTTCTTCGGCTTGCTTTACCGAATCTTCGTCCATATAAAGCCGCTCAATACTACTCTTATGCTCGGCTACTCGGCTCGATTCGACTTGCTGTTCAACCTCCTCGTCCTCCTCCTGCTCATCGTCTTGCTCTTCGATAGGTTCGTTGCTGTAGTTGGGGCAGTTAAGCAGGACATTCAAAGGTTTTTCATTATCTTGCAGCTCGTCGTCTGCCACGTCGGTTGTTTCCAAAGTCTCGTCACACGGTGCATCCGAAACCTCCTGCTCATTTTCCGATGCTTTTGATTTACGGCGCTTTCTGAGCTTAATAAGCATGTGTGACAATGATACTATAATCCAGCAGAAGGTAACCACGCCGCCGAATGAAGTGACTATAATGGAACCAGTAAGAATCGAGTGTTCTGTTTTCTTTCTGCTCTTATACTTTGCTACTTCGTCTTGCCAGTTTTCCCCATAGAGTATGTTTGCTAACTGACGCTCCTTGAGTTCATCGGCAGCCAGCTTATCTATGTCGGCTATCAATCGCTGCTGCTGTTCGATTCGCAGTTGTGCTGTAGATTTGTCCTTTCGATTCTCACCAAGCTGCAGGGGTGTATCGTCACGTTCATCTTCCGGCAACTCAAGCCATTTGTAATATGCCGCTATATATTGGTCGGCTTCGGTCTCGTACTTGCTCTTGTAGAATTCGCGTTGCCGTTGCTGTTTCTGTTCTGAGACAATTATCCAGCCCATTACAGCCAGACCCGCCGACAAGAAAAGCAAACCGATTATAAGAAACTTTTTTGACATAACTTAATCCGCACAGACCGCAGCAATATCGTCCTTAAGTACATTTCCACACGCTTCAGTGACTCTTAGCACTTCTTCGAGTGTGGTTTGACCCAGCTTGACTTTACGC